>DASZFB010000209.1:0-3483 GCA_035940275.1 Candidatus Eremiobacteraceae bacterium
ACGACGACAAGTGCATCCGAGCGCTCGGGATGCTGATAGAGAACTTTTGTCTTGCCCCGTCCGACCTCAGCGCCTTTGTTCATGTGCCTTCCTTCTGTTAACGGACCTAAAGGTCCGTTGCTTCAAGGTCCGTTACTTCAAAGTCCGTTACTTCAAAGTCCGTTGCTTCAAACGTCACGTGAGTTTTATATCGAGGACTGCGGATGCCTGTTTGCTTTCGCTCAAATTGCGCAGCTTCTTGGCGAGCTTTCGCGCGCGCTCGGCCGCGAGGCCAACATGGTCGTGCACGCGCATTAGACGGTCAATCTCGTCGGGCTTGACGTACGAGCCGATCAGCGCGTTGCGCTTGAGTAAATCAGATAACGGATTGCGCTCGTCCTTTTCGACGGCGTTCCAGGCTTGCATGGAGAGCTCTCGCAATTCTTCGTGGAGTTTTTGACGGTCGGCGCCCTGCTTTGCTGCTGCCATGAGCACGGCTTCGGTTGCCGCAAAGGGACCGAACTTGTCCAAATTTCGGGCGATGGCGGTGCGCTCGACGCGCAAGCCGCTGATGACCTTGTGGGCGAGCGTCGCAAGCTCGTCCGCTGCAAGGAATGATTCAGGTATGATCGAGCGCCGGTTCGCGGAGTCGTCCAGCGTCCGCTCCAGCAGATTGTCGGCCGCGTTCTGCCAGGCGATCTGTGCGTTCGCAGCGGGAATGCGCGCCAGCGAATTGATACGCTCGCTCAACATTGGGTTGCGTTTAAACGGCATCGCAGATGAGCCAACCTGTTTTTTGCCAAACGGCTCGCCGAGCTCGCCGAAGGGAGAACTTGCCAGCACGCGTATGTCGAATGCAAACTTGGAGCACGACGCGGCGAAGCCGGCCACTGTACTCAGCACGAGATAATCGAGCTTGCGGGGATAGGTCTGCCCGGTGACGGTAAGCGCCTCGAGATCGAAAGCCCCAAGGACTTCGCGCTCGATGTCATCAGGACCAATCGAACTGTCTTTGAGCAGCGCGGCGTACGACGCTGACGTTCCGACCGCACCCCGCAGACCTTTGCTCGGCAGGGCTGCCGCAACGCGGCGCAGCTCGTCGTAGTCGAGCATCACATCCTGTGCCCACAACGCAACGCGCATACCGAGCGTTGTTGGTTCGGCCGCCTGGAGATGCGTGTATGCGATGCACGGAAGGTCGGCGTACTCTTCGATTTTTGCGGCGAAAGCGTCGAGGAGGTCGCGAATGTTCGCCACGAGCATGGAGAGCGCGACTTTCATACGAGCGGTCTCCACGTTGTCCTCGACGTCCATCGACGTGGCGCCCAAATGGAGTTTGCCACCGCCGAGCTTGGCCTGCGAGGCAAAGACCCGAAGTTCGGCCATCAGGTCGTGGCCGATCTCAGCTTCTATTTTGTGTGCCGCTTCGATATCAACGGCATCCACGTGGCGCCGCAGATCCGCCAATTCTTCATCTGTTACCAAACCGGCTTTGGCTTGGGCTTGGGCAAGCGCAAGCCACAAACGCCGCCACATGCGGCGCTTGGTCTCCTCGGAAAAGAGCGCGCGCATCGCCGGTCGGCCATAACGCCAGGAGAACGGGGATTGGTAGGAATTGGTCACGTAGCTCTTTGTTCAAACCGCCGCCGCGACGGCCCTTGTGGAAGACAAGTCTCAAAGCTACTTCTAGACTTTCAGGGCCTCTTCGATCGCACGACTTTCCGACCAGGACGCCCCTTCCGACCTCAGCGTCGAGATCTCGTCTTCACGCAACTGCTTCTGCAGCAATCCCATCAGCCGTTCATAGCATATGGTTTCGGTCGGCTCACGCACATATTCGACCCTCGCAAACGCCGACTCAGCGAAACCCAGGAGCGTGGCTGCGCGCCGAACGTCATTTTTCAAAGCGGCGATCAACGCCAGGTGATGGATGGCGAGAGCAACTTGAAAATCATTCTGCACTTCCCGCGCCCAGTGGAGTCCCGAGCGAGCATCGTTCCGAGCTTGCTCTGTTTGCCCAAACGCAATGCGGTAGGCGGTAAGGTTGCAATAATCGAGCGCCACCTTGAGGTAATTCTTGCGTTGCAAACCAATTGACTCGAGACTATTCGAAATCGCCCGCTCGACGTTGCCCCGCGAAAACTCAAGTTCTGCAAGATTCGCGAGGCACATAGTCTCGATATCATCGTCCTTGAGCTCGGCAGCGGCTCTTCGTTGTTCGTCGAACAGGCGATGCGCTTCGTCCGCCTCTCCGAGCAACCATGCTACCGTAGCGATTCCGCCAATCATCATTGCGTAGCTTTTTTTATCGCCGCTTTGCCGCATGACGTCGGCCGCCTGACGAAAGACGTCTTCCGCCTCTTTCATGCGGCCCAGAGTCCGTAGCCCGGTCCCCTCCCGATACATGGCGAGTGCAGCTCCTTCGCGATCACCCAAGCCTTCGAACAAGGCCCGCGATCGCTGCGCTGCTTCTAACAGAGGTTTGCCCTCCACGAGGAGTGAGCGCGCGTGCCAAAGCCAAGCTTCAGCTTCGGGATGCTTCCCACTAACCTGTGGAAGCGCATTGTCGATCCAGCGCATACCCTCCGGGTTCAAGCCGCCAAAAAACCAGAAGAATCCCAAATGACCCGCGAGCAGTCCACCCAAGTTCGCATCATTCGAACCGTTCAGCGCCCATTCCAAGACTCCGCGGAAATTGTCAAGCTCGGGCTCCAGCTCGTCTACCCACTCTTGCGTCGGAGTCGTGCCCCATCGGCCTTGTGCCTTCGCTGCCAGCGCGGCGAAGAAGTCCGCATGCGCTCGAGATAAAAACTGCAGCTCGTTTCGTTCGGTCAATTTTTCAAGCGCGTACTCACGAGTTGAGTCGAGCAGTCGATAGCGAGTTACGCTCCCCCCGGTTTCGGCTACGACAAGTGATTTGTCGACCAGTGATGCGAGCAAATCCAAAACATCGAACTCGTCGATCCCATCGCCTTGACAGACCTGAGTCGCTGCCTCGAGTGTCCATCCGGCAAAGATGGCAACGCGGCGTAAGAGCGCCTTTTCACTCTCGGAGAGAAGATCGAAACTCCAATCGATAAGGGCGCGCATCGTTTTCTGGCGCGGGAGCGCAGTGCGGTGACCGCCGGTGAGGATTCGGAATCGCTCGTTCAGCGCGTGCGACAGGTCGGCGATGCTTAACGCCTTGACGCGAGCCGCGGCGAGCTCGATCGCAAAGGGAATGCCGTCGAGCCGGCGGCAAATATCCGCGACCATTGCGCTATTTTCGTCGCTCAAATGGAATGACTTGTTCGCCATAACGGCGCGGTCCGAGAAAAGTGCTACCGCTCCATACTGCGCTATAGCCTCTGCGGTCAGCGTATCGCCTTTTGCGGGAACAGAAAGCGAGGCCACGCGCATGATGTCCTCGCCCTCTAAACCAAGACCTTCTCGGCTGGTTGCGAGAACCCGCACGTTTGGACAGCCATGAGTCACGCCAGCCGCAAAAGCGGCCGCGGCGGCCAC
>DASZFB010000210.1:0-4556 GCA_035940275.1 Candidatus Eremiobacteraceae bacterium
CTCGATAACGTTATAAACTTCCCAGCGCCGGCCGTCTGGGTCGGTCGCCCAAACCTTGTTCTGCTTGGCATAACAGCACGTCTGCTCGCGTTCGATGTCGATCGATTGACCTGCCGCCGTTAAGCGCATCGCGGCGTCGTCCACGATTTCGTTCGTGTCGGCTGCAATTCCAAAATGGGCGTTGGAACCAATGTCAACTTTGTCTTCGCGAACGAGCGCAAGCTCGAGTCCGGGATCCTCAGCCACAAAGAGGGCATAGTCTTCGTACTGTTTCATAGGCTGCGCTTTCAATAAGGCGCGATAAAACGTGACGCTCTTTTCGAGGCTTGTTGTTGGAAGCGAGAGATGAGTCCTCATGTTTTATCCTTTCGCCTTATCGTTTCGCGCAAATATGCTTGCCAGCGCGGCGCGCACTTTCGGCTTCGCGCCATCGGCCAGCCGGTAATACATCCATGTCGCGCGGCGCTCCCTTGTGACAAGTCCAGCGTCTTTGAGCACTCGGAGATGATGTGACACGGTCGGTTGCACGAGTGAGACTTCGTCATTGAGATCGCAGACGCATATTTCGGGCTTGGCACGCGAGATGAGGGTGAGGAGCCGAAGGCGCTGCGGGTCACACAAAGCCCGGAACAGTTTTGCCGCCCCTGTCAGGTCACTGCTTCTCGCCTGTTGCGCCGGCTTGGACTTTGTTCGCATGGCAGTAGTGTAAAGCAAACATTGACAACTGTCAATATAGATACGTATCTATATTAGTCGACGAGACGGAAGCCGATATGGTTGGCGGAGCTATTGGGTTCGTCTTGACCACGGCCGCCAACCTCATAGCGCGAGCAGAATTGATCCGTACACAGAAACGACCCGCCCCGGACCGCGCGCTTCGCGACGCCGGGCTCCTTGGGGTCAAAACTCCACGGCGGGCCTTGCGGGTTGACAGCAAGATGCTTCGCCGCAAGCGTCTGGTAATAGTCAGGGCGATACCAGTCGCTCGTCCATTCCCAAACGTTGCCTGACATGTCGAACAGGCCGTACCCGTTGGGCGGAAACGACCCGACCGGCATCGCATCCGGGTGGTTGTCCTTCGCCGTGCTCTTGTCGGGAAAATGACCGTGGAATGTATTGGCCATCTGTTTGTCGTGCGGCGTAAACGCGTCGCCCCACGCGTATGGTTTGCAATCGAGTCCGCCGCGCTCTGCATATTCGTACTCAGCTTCCGTCGGCAGCCGTTTACCGACCCAGCGCGCATACGCTTGGGCGTCCTCGAAAGCGACTTGAACGACCGGGTACTTGTCGCGACCAACGATTGAACTCTTCGGCCCCTCGGGATGCCGCCAGTCTGCACCCTTTACGAACTTCCACCACTGACGATCGTCGTTGAGCTCAACCGGATGCGCCGGCGGCGTGAAGACGAGGGAGCCAGGAGCGAGTTTCTGCGGTGGAACGTTAGGAAAGTCCGCAGGACTGGGCTTGCGTTCGGCAACGGTCACGTAGTGGGTCGCGCGTACAAAGCGCGCAAACTCTTCATTCGTAACCGTCGTGGTATCGATCCAAAATCCATCCAGGCGGACCCGATGCCACGGTCGCGCATCGTCAAACGCAGGATTGCTCGAGCCCATCGAAAACTCGCCGCCCCGAATCCAGACCATGCCCCGCCGGTCATGGATTGGTCGCGGAGGTACCCGCGAATCTTTGATTCCTGGCCTGCAAACAGACGTATCTGATGAAGCTGAGGCGAACATGCCTTCCGGCGCAGCCGAGACGTGAGTCTTGCTACACGAAAGAGACAAAGAGCCGATCAGGACGAAAAGTGCCGCGTAAATGTATCGCACGAGTGTAACTCCTGATTTATATAGGTAAGAAACGACCTCCCGCAGTCAGAATGAACCAGCCCATGATTGCGGTGCAAGCTCACCTATGAAGGTGCTCGTCATAGATGTCGGCGGGTCTAAAGTGAAAATGCTGGCGACCGGGCATCGGGAACCTCGCGCCTTTCTCTCCGGTACAACGCTGACGCCTCGTCAATTCGTTTCACAGGTGAAGAAGTGCGCAAAGGATTGGAAGTATGACGTGGTGTCGATCGGCTACCCCGGAAAGGTACTTCAGGGACGTCCGTTTGCCGAACCGCGGAATTTAGGGCGCGGATGGGTTGGGTTCGACTACGCGGCCGCCTTCGGTCGCCCCGTCAGAATTATGAATGACGCGGCAATGCAAGCCCTGGGCAGCTACAAGCGCGGCACGATTCTGTTTTTGGGTCTTGGCACCGGCCTTGGGTCTGCGCTCGTTGTGAAGGGCGCCGTCGAGCCCATGGAGCTCAGCATGCTTCCTTATAAGAGGGCCACCTACGAGGACTACTTGGGGGCGCGCGGACTCGCGAGGCTAGGCAAGAAAAAATGGCGCAACCTAGTCGCGAAGGTGGTGGATGATATCGTTGGGCTTCTCGACCTCGACGAGGTCGTTATTGGCGGAGGCAACGTGAAGAAACTGAAAACGCTGCCCGCGCGCTGCCGCGTGGGCAATAACTCCTACGCGTTCCGTGGAGGATTTCTCATGTGGAAGAAGCGTCGATCGTGACGCTCAACGCAGCGACCGTCACGTCACTTCCTGCGTGGTCGGCGCTTGAGAATCACTACCAGAAAATTCGCGCGCTGCACTTACGCGAGCTCTTCGCGCAGGATCCGGAGCGGGGCGAACGGATGACGGCAGAAGCAGCTGGCATCTATCTCGATTACTCAAAGAATCGCATCACGGGCGAAACGGTCAAGCTCCTCCTCGATCTCGCTGCGACATCTGGTCTTCGCGACCGAATCGATGCCATGTTCCGTGGGGAGAAAATCAACGTCTCGGAAGGTCGCGCGGTACTGCACGTAGCTTTGCGTGCGCCGAAAACTGCGTCGATCGTCGTTGACGGCGTCAATGTTGTCCAGCAAGTCCACGCGGTGCTCGATAAAATGGCTGGTTTCGCCAACCGTGTACGCAGCGGAGCTTGGAAGGGTCACACCGGCAAACGTATTCGCAACGTAATCAACATCGGTATCGGCGGCTCCGATCTCGGCCCCGTGATGGCGTACGAAGCTCTGCGGCACTACAGCGACCGCGCCCTCACGTTCCGATTCGTCTCAAACGTTGACGGGACTGACCTTGCCGAGGCCGTTCGCGATCTTGCGCCTGAAGAGACGCTCTTCATAATCTCGTCCAAGACCTTTACGACACTTGAGACGATGACCAACGCTGCAAGCGCGCGGGCCTGGGCACTCGTTGGTCTCGGTGGCGACGAAGCGGCTGTCGCGAAACATTTTGTTGCCGTATCGACGAATGCCGCGGAGGTGTCTAAGTTCGGCATCGACATAGCCAACATGTTCGAGTTTTGGGATTGGGTTGGCGGACGATACTCCATGGATTCGGCGATCGGTCTGTCGACGATGATCGCCATAGGTCCGGATAACTTCCGTGCGATGCTCGATGGATTTCATGAAATCGACGAGCATTTCCGAACCGCTCCGTTCGAGCGCAACCTGCCGGTGCTGATGGGCCTCCTCTCGATATGGTATAACGATTTTTTTGGTGCGCAGACGGTTGCGGTGTTACCGTACGAGCAATACCTGAAACGCTTTCCCGCGTATCTGCAGCAGTTGATGATGGAAAGCAACGGCAAGCACGTTACTCTTGACGGCGCGTCTGTTACATGCGACACGGGACCGATCTATTGGGGCGAGCCGGGTACTAATGGCCAGCACTCGTTCTATCAGCTCATCCATCAAGGAACTCGGCTCATACCGTGCGACCTCATCGCGTTTGTCGAACCTCTCAATCCGCTAGGCCGGCACCACGACATCTTGCTTGCGAATGTCTTTGCGCAAGGCGAAGCGCTGGCATTTGGCAAGACGCCGGCTGAGGTAAAGGCCGAGGGTTCACCCGATTGGCTCGTGCCGCACCGGGTCTTTGAGGGCAACCGCACGTCGAACACGATCCTCCTGCAAAGGCTGACGCCTTCCGCGCTCGGTAAGCTTGTCGCCCTATACGAACACAGCGTCTTTACGCAGGGCGCAATCTGGCGGATCGATTCCTTCGACCAGTGGGGAGTTGAACTCGGCAAGGTGTTAGCGAAGCGCATCATCGCGGAGATCACGGGCGCAGCGGACGTTGCGCTGAACCACGACAGCTCAACGAACGCACTCATGCGCCACTACCGCACGCTTAAGGAGAAATCATAATGCAGCTGGGAATGATCGGGTTGGGCCGCATGGGCGCCAACATGGTGCGACGCCTTATTCGAAGCAAGCACACATGTGTTGCGTACGATCGCAATCCAGACGCCGTCAAAGGACTGGCGGCCGACGGTGCCATCGGTGCATCGTCATTTGCTGATATGGTGAAGAAGCTCGAGCGACCGCGCGCTGTGTGGCTCATGGTGCCGGCCGCCGTCGTGGAAGAGACCGTCAACGATCTCGCACCATTACTCGAGAAGGACGACATGATTATCGACGGTGGTAATTCGTACTACATCGACGATATGCGGCGCGCATCGGATCTCCGTCCTAAGGGGATCGATTATGTCGACG
>DASZFB010000211.1:0-2173 GCA_035940275.1 Candidatus Eremiobacteraceae bacterium
TTAACAACGGAAACAGGCCGCTCGATAATCTCGCCGGCTGCGATCTGGGCGATGGTATTTTCGTCAAGGATGGCAATCCGCTGGATTGTCGTCTGCACGCGGCGTACTTCGCGTACCCGCCGCTTGCGTCATTCAAGATGACGGGTCTTAGCGCGCGACGGTTGTTCCGAAAACGCGAAGTGCGTTGCGACCGTCTTCTTTCGCTGCGTACAGCGCGTCATCGGCTGCCTTCACCAGCGCCTGTTTGCTCGTGACATCCTGTGGATAACTTGCCACGCCAATCGAAACCGTCGTGTTAACGAGCGAGTTGCCGGACACGAACGTCATCTCCTGAATGCTCTTGCGGATGCGGTCGGCAACCACGGCGGCCTCAGATTTGATCGTTTCAGGCATGACAACGATGAATTCATCCCCACCGTAGCGGCAGTAGACATCGTTTCTCCGCGCTTGTTGACGCAAGATCGCGCCGATCCGGCGCAAGAGTTCGTCGCCTGCAGGGTGCCCAAAGGTGTCGTTTACGCGTTTGAAGTTGTCGAGATCAAGGAGCAGCAGGGACAACGACTTCCGTGCGGCTTGCGCTTTTCTGAACTCGGACTCAAGCCGCTCGTGATAGGCGCCCCTGGTGAGCATTCCCGTGAGGGGATCAGTATCGGCCATCGCACGGGTGCGGCTGTGAAGAAGCGCATTGCGGACGCCGACAGACGCAAGACTGATAAGCCTGCCGAGGTGGGCGAGCTGATCCGCTGTGTACGAATTTGGCTCCGAAGAGACGAGTTGGACGCAGCCGACTGCCTGTCCATCTGCAATAATAGGCATGACGAGCGAGCCTCGCGCATGTGGCCGCAACTCGGCGTCAGGCTGGCGCGCATCTTTGTGCAAATCTGCCACGAGCGCCGGGCGCTGCTTGGTTGCGGCGTAGCCGACGACGCCGGTGCCGAATGCGATCTTCGTTCCTCTGTAACTTGCTGCATCGACTCCTGCGATCTCGCCTGCGACCAACATTTCTTCTTCTGCGGTCTCGTCGTACTGCACCACGTAGATAACGCAAGTATCCCACGGCACGACGCGCCGGAACTGGCCAAGCAGGTTGAGCAGCTGCACGAGAACGTCGGCAAGCGAAAGTTGCGAACCAAGTTCTGAACCGGCGTTGAGCACCTGATCGATGGCCCGTACTTGATGTTCGGCCCGCAGTCTGCCGTGGAGCCCGTACAAAGCAACGAGGTAAGGTCCAAACATCAGGCCGGCGATTTGCCAACCGATGACGGTCACTGTACCGACATTGAGATTCAAGCCCAGGTCGAGCAGCGCGAGGTAAATGAACGCGAGGACTCCGACGCCGATCGGCACGGCCAACATAGCAGCATCGAACGCGGGCTGCATCAGCAGCAGGGTGATGCCGTACAGTTTGACGGCGAGTGCGGCGTAGGTGACGTCAATGGCAATGAGCGCCGGAATGACGAGCGGGTGCAATTCATCGCGCTTGCCGCTGGCTCGTGACCGATGCCAAAAATTTACGGCGAACAACGTCGTGATGACGCCGTATGCGAGCAGCGCGAGGCGCATTTGATGGGGAGCCGCCTGGTTTGGCGGCAGCGTCAAGACCCAGGCGACCGCAATCCAACGCGCGACGGCGACAGCAAAGGGATAGGAAAGAAGGTCGGCCAGCGTCCGGACTTTGAGCGCGGCTAGGCTAAAGGTCCTCACGTATACTGGAATGATTCTCGATGGGTGATGTTACGAAAAGCAGCAGTAGTGAGCGGCGTCACAGCCGCGCAGTTTACGAGATCTCCATCTCCAATTGGTGTTCCTCGACTGTTGCGACTTTTGTTGTCCGTTGGCGCCTCGACTCTACGGTTGGACGTGCTTCGAGTTGACCGGCTATCTCTTTTGCGCGCTCGACAATCGGTTTTGGCATGCCCGCCATGTGAGCTACCGCGATGCCGTAGGAGCGGCTGCTCGATCCGCGCAGCAGCCGGTGCGAGAAAACGGGCCCCGTCGGCTCGTCTGCCACCGCCACATGTAAGTTATCGACACTTTTGAACGTCTTGGCTAAGTCGACGAGTTCGTGAAAGTGCGTCGCGAAGAGCACGATCGGCATCCCGTCGCCTACGGCGAGCAAATACTCACTGATTGCTTGTGCGATGGCCAGACCGTCAATGGTACCAGTACCGCG
>DASZFB010000212.1:0-2982 GCA_035940275.1 Candidatus Eremiobacteraceae bacterium
GCGGCGGCTTTTGCTTCCATAGCCCGGACCCAATAGGGGATCTGAAAGATCTTTTCGAGGTAGTCATCTGAACTTGCGCCGCTTCGTGGCGGTGGGGCTGGGTTCGCCAGCAGCTCTTGAACCTCGGGGCCTTCTGCGAGCAATCCGGGAAAGCGTTCGTGCAGCGCGCGGGATACCCAGCGGGCGTCCACCGCAACAACGACGACGAACAAGGGGAAACAGAGCAGCAGGTGGACCGCTTGGAGCACATTGACAACCTTGTCCGGTGGACAACGGTCGAGGTCATCGATGTATAGAACGATACGGGAGAAACGGGGGAGCTCGATACTTTGTGCATCCTGCAAGTCCACTTTGACGGCACTGAGTTCTTTAGGGGTCTCGTCGAAGTGCTGCTCGAGCACGGCGAAATATTCATCGAATACCGCCACCGCATCGGAAGGATCCAAGAGAGTAAACAGGCTGCGCACTTCGGCGAGGGTTAAACGCACGTCGCTGGCGTCTTTGAGCCAACTCAAAAACCGCTTGACTCGAAGCGCCGATTCGTCGCGTAGCCTGAGGCGCTCCTTGCGTTCTTCATCAGAGTCGTTGGCCTCGCTCATCAAACTCGCGAGCTGGACAAAGTCCTTGCGTATTGAGGCGATAATGCCGAGATGTTTGGCGTAGTCTCCATCGGTCACCTTGGCGCGCACGAACGCGTTTAACCGGCCTCGAGCCGTACCGCTCTCAAATTCTTGGCGAGCATTGGCCAATTTTGCATTCGCGTCGAGCAGTCCGCGCTCCGCTGCATCGACGGCTTGTCTACAATTCAACAATGATTGATTGGCGGCCAGCGCTTCTTTAACCGCGGTTGACTGGTTGACCTCGGCCACTTGCTTATCAATGTTCTCTTGTAGCTTTTGGTCGAAGAGCGTGAGTTTCTTTACCGCCGCGCGCACCTGCGAAAGCGCAATCCGGACGATGGTGGTTGCCGCAAGGAGTACCACAGCAATCTGGATGTTGGCGTCGTGAACATCTTTTACCCAGGCGAGCGCTGGGAGTCGCTCAGCGAGTGCCTTAATGAGCATCGTGAGACCGGGCAGCGCAAAGACAATGAGCGCGATCGTGACGATCGCGGGCCAAGTACCGAGTTTCGTGGCGAGCGAGTGAGTGATGAGTTTTGCCCGGCCTGATTCGCTGCGTGCCTGAGACAGAATGTCAGTGAGGCGTTCGCTTTCGGTTTCGAGCTGAGGTATTGCGAGGCCCGATCCGATCGCTTCGAGTTGCTTCTTAGCAACGTGATTATCCGCAAGAAACGTGTCGAGCATGGCGCGAATGTAGGCATCCGGTTTGACGCGGGTGCTTTTGGCAAGCGCGTCGGCATAGTCTTGACGAGCTCTCTGTGCGCGCAATTCTGCGCTGTGCTGCTGCGCGCGCAGCTTGACAACGTTCTCCAGCGCATCGATTTGCAACTGTTGCGCCGTGGCGAGACGATTGAAAATAAGGTCGGTGCGATTCTGATCACCGCTCGCCTTGTGCTGAATCCAGGTATCTAACGCGGAGAAAATATACTCGACCAGGCTCGCCCAAAGATTGGTCTCGATGTAGTGCCAGGCGTTGAAGCGGATTTGCACGATGTCGCTGTAGAAGAGGCCGGTAGTCTCGGCAGCCTGGCTGCTGAGTCTCAGTTGCTCGACTTGCGACTGGATGCGTCGCATGAAATAAGTCTTGCCGGAACCCCATTCGCCGAAGATGCCGATCGCCAGCGGTGGTCGTATCGAGCGGGCGGCGACGATGCGGGCAAAAGCGGACGCTTCGCTCTCGATATCTAAGAGATCATCGGCTGTTGCGTAGGGATCGTCGGCGGTGTAGCGGCCGACGAGCGGATTCGCGCGTGCAGCGACAGTGGGATCGGAGACCGACGCCGCAGTTGAATCCGGGGTCTCTGAGGATGAGTCCAGCCGGCCCTGGGCAGCATCGAGACCCTCGGAATCGTGATCCACAATTGGCGCAGTGCCTGCAGAGGGAGGTGCGTTTAAATTTAAAGTGCCTGTGTCCGGCGTGAAGTTAACATTGACAGTCGGAGCGCTGGGTTGCGCTGGCTTAGGCTTCGCGTTTGGAGAAGCGCCAGCACGCTGCAAGACTTCCGAGGAGATGTTTTCGGGTCGAGGTTCAGATGCTTTAGGTCCATCACTGGGGTTAAAGATGCGATTCCAGTGTTCGCCGCGATATTGCGCGCTAAGAAACGCCATCAATTGCCTCTGCCAGTCGGCGAAATCGAACCCGTACTTTCTGAGCTGTGATACGTGATCCGAGGGAACGCGGAACGCGTAGGCGAGGCGGCCAGTACATGGCGAACGCCCAATGCGGATTGAGAACTCGGCGGGGAATTGTTGGCAACGGCTGCCGCGATTGCCGCGGCGGCGGTGAGGATGTTGCGCATCGACTGGGAGAACAATGGCGACCCGGCGGGTAGCGTCCGGGTTTGCGCTCGCTCTATGGCTGCAGGTATTAAGGATTCGGATACGCGCCGCTCGTCAAAGAGGGCGTGGCGGTTGATCTTAGAAATGTTGACGTAGTGTTGAAACCACTTCGACACCGGATCGTTGCTGACCAAAAGCGCGATTAGTACGGCAGTAAATGACAGCGGCGCATTGCGTTTGGGTGCTGCCCCAATCCACGCGGCTAGTCGGCAGATGGCTTCCAGTTCGGAATCGTAAGCGGAAGAAGCCGGGAAGACTGGGAAAATGGGAGTGACAGTGCCCTCAATGGAGGTCGATGAGGCATCCATGCGTATCTCGATGCGAAGTGGAGTAGGGAAGCAACATTACAGCCGCATATGTGGGGGGAAACGTTGGCCACAAAATTGCGATGCAGACACGAGAACCTATTAGTTGGAGGATGCAAGACGAATGCCTGCAACAAACCATCGTTGGTCAATGCAGTGAATCAGTAGTGTCAAGCGACTCAAGCCACTTCCAGAGCCGGACTCCAGTACAAACGAGA
>DASZFB010000213.1:0-2926 GCA_035940275.1 Candidatus Eremiobacteraceae bacterium
CCGTCGCGGCCAACAAATCCCGCGAGGGTCGCGCCGCCTACTACCTGGAGGAAACGGCGTCGCTGCATCGGTTTGTCACAAAAATGCGCATCGAATGGTGAGAGCCTTGTCGTTCGCGCGCACGCGGTCCTGGCGCACTAGGGTAGGCTGCGGCGCGCGCGGCGTGGAAACCACGCGCATGGTGAAGCAACTGCTGGTTGTTTTTTTATGTGCTGCCGCAATGACTGTGGCCTGCGCCGCGGGGACGACTCGCTCTTCGTCAACTTCATTTGCGACGAGCGGTCCCTACGCGAAAGCCCCCGCGCTCGGGATACATATCGGCACGCTACCGCATGGTCGACTCGACGCGATTACGGACGTCACTGGCGTGAAAGTCGGGCAGGTGACCCACATCGTCGGTTCAGGGAAACTGATTCCCGGAGTAGGGCCGGTGCGAACTGGCATCACCGCGATTATTCCACGCCCTGACATCTGGCACAACCATGTGTGGGCGGCTGTGTGGCCGCTCAACGGCAACGGTGAGATGACCGGCTCGCTGTGGATCAATGAATCGGGATGGCTTGAGACGCCCATCGCACTGACCGACACGCTCTCCATTGGGCGTGTGGACGACGGCATCGTCTCGTGGCTGATCAATCATAATCCGCAAATCGGCAACAAAGAAGATGTGCCCATTCCCGTCGCCGCAGAAGTGAACGATGATTTTCTCAACGACCAGCAGGGCCGACACAACACGGCTGCGGACACGGTCGTCGCGCTGGATTCTGCAACGGGCGGTCCTGTCGCGCAGGGCGACGTTGGCGCTGGAACGGGTGCTGTGGCCTACGCTTTTCATGGTGGCATTGGCACAGCATCGCGCCAGGTACCCAAAGAAGACGGCGGCTACACCGTGGGCGTGCTCGTGAACATCAACACATTCGCCCGGCGCGAGGACTTCCGAGTCGACGGCGTACCAGTTGGCGCAAACATCAAAGACCTGCAGCCCTATGAAGGCAAACCGAGCGAAGGGTCGATTATCATGGTCGTGGCAACCGATGCGCCCCTCTTGCCTCAGCAGCTCATCGACCTCGCAAAGCGTGCGGCAATCGGCCTCGCGCGAACGGGCGCCTCGTCGCGCGAGGGCAGCGGTGACATTATTATCGCGTTTTCAACTGCCAACGTCGTTCCATACGCGTCCGATCAGCGTACGTTCCAGACCAGCGTGATGGACCGCTCCTACCTCAATCCTGTCTTCGTCGCGTGCATTGAGGCGACGGATGAGTCGATCATCAACGCGCTGCTCTCAGCGCAGAAGATGACTGGCCGCGACGGCAACACCGTCTATGCGCTACCGCATGACCGGCTGATGCAAATCATGCATCGCTATGGCAGGTAGATCTCGTTTTCAGCCCGTCGCCAGCACTGCCGTGATCTCGATCGGCGACGCCGAGTTGCGAGCCGCGTGGACGAACTCAGGCATTTGTGCTGTCGAAGAAGAGTCGCTGTCTACGAAACGCTCCCTTGAGCGCAGGCTCAAGATGAAACTCGCCGAGGCGAAAGCCCCCGCTGTGCTACGCCGTGCGCTCGCAGTTGCCGCCCGTGGCAAAAATGACGATTTTCCACTCGACCTCAGCTGGGCTCGCGACTTTGAGCGAGATGTGCTCATGGCGGCGCGTGAAATCCCGTTCGGCGAAACTCGCTCCTACAGCTGGCTTGCGCGACAAGCGAGAAGGCCACTCGCGGTGCGAGCGGCGGCCTCAGTCATGGCGCGCAATCCCTTATGGCTTGTCATCCCATGCCACCGTGTCGTGTATGCTGATGGACGGTTGGGACCGTACGGTTCCTCTGGCCAGTTGCGCAAGCGCGAGCTGCTCGAGCGTGAGGGAGTCAAGCTTGACTCACCGCGCGGCATCGGCAGGAAGCGTTCAACGAAGCAATCGCGAACTACCCGCTGATGAATGAGCTTCTTCCTATTATTCTGTTTGTCGCCGGAGTGACGATCGGCGCCGTGGCAATTCTTGTCTTGCGTCCTGGCGACGCGAGGCGAGCTGAACGACTGCAACAAGAGGTAATTGAAGTCTCGTCGGCGCGGGCCGCGCTTGAGGCCCAGCTGGGTGCCGAAAGAAAAGCGGCCGCGGAGAGAGTCGCGCTGCTTGACGACGCGCAGCAGAAGCTTAGCAATGCTTTTGCCGCGCTGTCGGCGGAGGCGCTGCGGAGCAACAACCAGTCGTTTCTTGAGCTGGCGAAGTCAACACTCGAAACGTTTCAACAGGCCGCAAAAGGCGATCTTGAAAAACGTCAGATCGCTATCGATGAGACGCTGAAACCAGTGCGCGATTCGCTCGAAAAGGTCGACGCAAAGATCGCCGAGCTCGAGAAAACTCGGGCAGGCGCGTATGCCGCGCTTAACGAGCAAGTCAAGAGTCTTTCTGAGGGCCAGGTTGCGTTGCGGTCGGAAACCACCAACTTGGTCAAAGCGCTGCGTTCACCCGCGGTGCGGGGTCGTTGGGGTGAGATTCAGCTGCACCGCGTCGTCGAGATGGCGGGAATGCAGGCACACTGTGATTTCTTCGAGCAGCAGACCCTAACGACAGAAGAAGGGCGGCTGCGCCCGGACATGCGCGTGCGGCTGCCGGGCAACAAGAGCATCATCGTCGATGCCAAGACACCGCTGGAAGCTTACTTGAAAGCGATGGATGCGCACGACGACGAGGCACGACGAATCTTCATGGCCGCCCACGCCCAAAATGTCCGCACGCACATCAATAGTCTCGCAAGAAAATCGTACTGGAGCCAATTCGACGAGACACCTGAGCTCGTCGTCATGTTCCTACCCGGCGAAGTCTTCTTCAGTGCCGCGCTCGAGGCCGATCCGGCGCTCATCGAAGCGGGTATCGAACAAAACATTATTCTGGCGACGCCGACTACGCTCATCGGCTTGCTGCGA
>DASZFB010000214.1:0-8097 GCA_035940275.1 Candidatus Eremiobacteraceae bacterium
CGATCGTCGACCAGCGGCTGGTTTTAACGGGGTACACGCTTGCGGATGGCGGTTTGGGATTTGCACTGACAGTGTATTGATAGTCGAGTCCCGCCAGTTTGCCGTTCTTCTCGTACCACAGAAAATTCGGCGCGTACTTGCTAACGCTCGCGCCCCACTTGTCGTTGAACCAAATCGAGGTGCCATCGTCCTCAAGCCTGGTCATCTGATAGTAGCCGCCGGCAGTTGCTTGCGTTGTCGTCGGATATTTGGATTGCAGCGTTTTCGTGACGTCGGCGATGAAGGCGGCTTCGGCTGGATCCGGAGTTGGTGCCGGGGTGGACTTTGCGCTCGGCATCGCCATGGAATGTGCCTTCGGGGGAGGAGAAGCCGCCGCGGCGCTTGTCACGCGCGAACCAACGATCGTTCCTGCCAGCGCCACTGCGAGTGCGGGGCAAATTAGACTTCGCGTCATCATTAGATCTCCTTGATACATGGAAGAAGCCGTTTCTAGGGGGGCTGTCCGCGTCGTCTTTGAAGATTACCTTCCAATGGACCCATTCCCACCGACCAAACAGCAGCAGGCCGTCATCACGCATCGCGGCGGCAATCTTCTTGTTTTTGCGGGTCCTGGCACGGGTAAGACGGAGACGCTCGCCAGGCGTTTTGCGGCCGTTGTCGCCGACGGGGTAGCTCCCAGCCAAATCCTCATGCTGACGTTCTCGCGCCGATCGGCGGACGAAATGCGCGATCGAGTGTTGCTGCGTCTGCGCCAACTGCACGCGGCGTCGCTTGCGGTCCCGGAGCTATTTGTTAAGACCTTTCATGGCTTCTGCGGGCGGCTGCTCGATGGCGACAACCCGCGGCTGCAACACCGAGATCTGATGACACCGGTCAAGGAGCGGCTCTTGTGGCGCAAGGTCATGCGCTCCGGATCGCTCGCACTTTCATCTTTTGACGCCGGCGTTATCGAAAGCAACCAATTTGCGACGGATTGTCTTAACGTCATTGCCCACCTCAAAGGTCAGGGCGTCGACGCCGCGCGCTTGACGAACCTGGCGCGCGGTGACCAGCGGCTATCGGACATTGCGGAGATCTTCGCTGCGATGGAGACCGAGCGCACGAAAGCACATCTGCGCGATTACCGCGACCTTGTCAACGAGGCGGTAAGTGCGCTTGCGGATCCCAAGAGTGTCGCCACCCGCTGGCTGCGCAATGCTCGCTTCCTTCACGTGCTCGTCGACGAATTTCAGGACAGTGACGCGATGCAGTTACGCTTGCTCGAAACAATGCGCAGCGTGATGTCTCCGACACCACTTTTTTGTTTTGTCGGCGACGTGAATCAGTCGATCTATCGCTTTCGTGGTGCATCGCCGGGCAACGTTGAAGTGGCTCGCACCGCTTTTGCCTGCGAGACTCTGCCGTTGCGCGACAACCGACGATCTGCGCAGGCAATCTTGGATGTCGCGAACGCCGATGCGACGCTTGACGGCAATTCACTCACGACCGCAGCCGATCGGGATAAGCGTGGTGGCGTGCTCCTTGGCCGGCCGCGCACGATTGATGATGAAGTCGGAGTCATTCGCGACGCTATTGTCGCGAAGGTCGCCGCTAGTGTGGCGCCGCGCTCGATTGCAGTGTTACTGCGCCAAACCCGGCCGTATCAGGAGCTCATTATCGACGCGTTATCGGACGCCGGCGTGGCAGTCGCTGCGCTGCCCGCGGCCGGATTTCATGAAGATGCGCTCGTTGATGCCGTGCTCACAGCCTTGCGGCTGCTCGCCGCATCCGACGACGAGCGGTTGTGGCGCCGGCTCCTCTCCAACCCAATTGTTGGGTTCCGGCCAATCGACCTTCGCTTTGCCTTTGATGCCGGCCGCAGAGCGGGCATAGCAGATGAGCGGGCGATGCTACGTATTAACCCACCCGGCGGGGTGCGGGATATCGGCGACTTCTTAGGGGCATGGAAACGTTGCGGAGTTGCGTATGACAAAGCGTCACCACTCGAACTCGTTCAAACGATCGTCTACGAGCTCGACTTGCTTCGTCCGGTACGCGAGCGAACTGCGGTCAACGGTTTTGACCGCGCTGCATCGCCACTTCGACTCGACGCATTGCTGCAAGCTGCCGAGGATTATAGCGATCTGAAGCAATCGAAAGGCTCCGATCGGTCGGACCTCACGGAATTCATTTCTCGGCTCGACGAAACTATCGGCCTGCTTGCGGATGCCACCCAACCGCCGCCGAGTATTATTGAGGGCGTGCGCGTCATGTCGATCCACGCCGCCAAAGGCCTTGAATTTGATTTCGTCGTCATCCCACAGCTCATAGATGGTCTCTTGCCGGCAAGCGAACGCCCGAACCGACTGTTGTCGGACAGCTGCGTGCGAAAGCTTACGAGCGCAGGGATATCGGTCTCCCTCGACCACAATGATGCGCGGCGCGAAGAACATTCACTTTGGTATGTTGCGCTCACGCGCGCCAGAGCAGAGGTGCTGGTCACCGCCGCTCGGGTCGACGATGAGGGTGTCGATCAGACCCTGTCGCCCTTCGCACTTGCAATCCAGCAAACCGTGGACGACGAAGTTACGGTCGACACAGGGTCGACCGCTACAGACGGCGCGGTTACGGTTGATATCACGTCGACGGTCGACGCAAGGTCGACCGCTACAGAACCAATTGTGTTGTCCATGGACACGTTATCGCCCAGCGGCATCAGCGACTTTCTCACCTGTCCGCGACGCTTCTTCTACCGCGACGTTTTGCGTCTTCCGGCCCGTGACGACGACGCCACTAAGTACGGCCGCGTGCTACATCAAGTCTTGCGCCGATTCCATGAAGTCGAAACGAATTTCGAACAGATCGGCGATCCATCTGCAGCGGCCGGCAAGTATCGCACGATGCTGCGCGAGATCGTCGCCGAAGAGACAGCGGCCGAATCTGCCGATATCGGCCTCGGACCGCTCGCTCGGTACGAACGCGAGGACCTCGAACGCCGTCTCGATATGTATGCACAGGACCTCGCTGAGGAAGCCGCATCCGAACCGTTCGCTGTTCTCGCTACCGAGCGAAGCGTCGTCTCTTCATTCGAGAACGTCACTGTTCGCGGTCAAGCCGATCGAGTCGACCGGTTGGCACGAGGCGGCCTCGTCGTTCGAGACTACAAATCTGGGCGCATACATGCTTATCTGCTGGCCACATTGCGCCGCGCGCTCGACCGGTTGGACGAGGGTGAGAATATTTTCGGCGATGCTCCCGAGGGATTGAACCTGCAAACCATCCTCTATGTTCCCGGCGTAGAACAGGCTTTCGGCGAGCGCGTGCGCCGGCTCGACTATTTGTACTTTCGCGGGAAGAGTACCGACGAGGGCGATCTCTTGGTTGACAAGACCCTCATCGCACAATCCGGCGACACTGATTCGAACATGCTGACGCGCGAGCAGATCGAGCGGGTCGGCCGCGATATCGCCTTTCGGATCGTCGCCATGTGCCGCGACGGCGAGCTGCTCCATTTCCCGACGGCACATGACGAGCGCACCTGCACGTTCTGCAGCTTCACCCGAATCTGCCCGGGCGCAGGAGCGCTTGCATGATATCTGAGGCAACGGTGCAGCTTTCAAGCGCGCAGCAAGACATCGTCAATCATCCACTCGAGAACCCGGGCGTCGTCGATGCGGGCGCCGGCACGGGGAAAACATTTACGATCGTCGAGCGCGTGGCTGCGCTGCATGAAAACGGAATTTGCCCCGCAGACCGTATACTGCTGCTCACGTTCGGCCGCAAAGCTGCGGCGGAATTGCGTGGACGGATCGCGAGACGGCTTGGGGAAACAGCACCCGACTGCCAGACGTTTCACGCCTTTGCCTGGAGCATTCTTTCGTCACATCTGTACGATGTTGGGCTTTCGCCCGAGACGTCGGTTATTGAGGACGCGGATGCTCGCGTCGAATTCAGATCGGTCTTCGATGCGTACCTTCGCGACCCGGCAGCGGGCGATAGCGGCTTTCCGCTGCGCCAGTTCAATCGCGATGAAATCCGTCACGAGCTCTTCGGGCTGCGTCAGCGTCTGAAAGAGCAGGGTGTCAGCGTCGAAACATTTCGCGATCGTGCACTCGCCGCAGCTGACAGCTTCGCTCGTGTCACGTACCGGCAGTTGCGCCGCCCCTACAAACGGCCTCAAAAAGGCCAAGAGTACAAGGAGGTTGCCACCGTGACCGGTGGGGAGCTCGCCGAACAATTACGTGAAGAAAAGACGCGCGTCAATGCGGTTGCCGACATCTTTTCGCGTTTTGACGAGCGGCTTGCGCAGCGACATGCATTGACGTACCCGGACATTCTCGCATACGCGGAGAGGGCGCTTCGAGATAACGCTGACTTGCGCACCGAGCTGCGCAGCCGCTACCGGTGCTGCATTGTCGACGAGTACCAGGATACGGATCTAGCACAACACCGGTTTCTCGTTGCGCTATTTGGAGCCGGTCTCGCTAACGTGATGGTCGTCGGTGACATCCTTCAAAGCATCTATAGTTTTCGCGGCGCGGAGCCCGGTAACGTGCAAGCCTTCAAGCGCGCTCCGAAAGCTATTTCTTACCCGCTGCGCGAGAACCGGCGGTCGCGCCAAGAAATCCTCGATCTTGCGCACTACGCCGTACTCCCATCGCATGCGGATGCTCAAGCCTTGGTTGGCGAGCGCGGCAGCGCAAACGAGCAGATCGTACACGTGTCCAGCTTGTGGGTCGACGATGAGGCTGATGCGCGCGAGTACATCCGCTTCGATGAAGCAAGAGTGCTCGAGGCACGAGCGGTGGCTCAGCGCATCCGCCAACTTTTGAAGGGCCAACTCGCTCCGCGTGACATCGCTATCCTGTCTCGTACGAAGACGAACGTCCAGCCGGTCACCGACGCGTTGCTCGCCGAGGGCATTCCGTTCCGGCTTGTCGGTGGCGTCGGCTTCTATGATGCGCCCGAGGTCCGTGATGTACTTGCGTGGCTTCGGCTGCTCGCTGATCCCTTCGATTCACACGCAGCTGCGCGTGCGCTTCAGTCAACAGCTATCGGCGCTTCCGATGCCGTCCTTGCGCGGCTCGCGCAGGGTTTGGACCGAGACGAGACTTCCTTTGCTCGACGCGCGCTCGTCGATCAGATCGACTTGGGCGATGAACTTGCCACGCAGGCTCGTGACCGCACGGCAGAGCTACGCCGGCTGCTCGACGAGCTTGCCCCGTTCGCTGCGTTTCCCTTACTTGGCGCGTTGCGCGCCGTTTTCGAGCACACCGGCATCGAGCGCCACTATCAAGTAAGTTCGGATGCACGTGCACCGCAGGCGCTGGCGAATCTGGCGAAACTCGAGGCCCTTGCGCGCGGATTTGCGCAGAACAATCCGGGAGCACAGCCATCTGACTTTGTTAGCTACGTCGACGAACTCGAGCGCATCGATTTCGACGAACGCGAGGCGGATATACCGTCGCACGACGCCGTAACGATCTCAACGATCCACTCGGCGAAAGGCTTGGAGTGGCCCGTCGTGTTTGTATTGAGCGTTTGGCCAGAGGTCCGCGCGCGGGCACGTCTTTTTGTGGATGCGCATGGCGCCCTACTCTATGCCGAAGGCGCCGGAGGTTCGCGGCCCTTCCATTATCTCGCAATCAAACTTGACGCGGACGAGGACGGCTTTGTGGTTCGCGACGACGAGCGTGACGAAGATGAACGCGACGCCGAGGAGCGCCGGCTCTTCTATGTGGCAATCACACGCGCGCGCGATCGAGTCTTCATCAGCGGCTTACGCGGTAAGCCCTCCAAGCAGAATGCAAACGGCAAAGCTCACGCATTCTTGGAGCGCGTCTACGAATGGCTCGCGCAGCGAGAGTGGGCGGCCGACGAAGTGATAGCCGAGGCAAAAGGACTTGCAACTGCGCAGGCGGGCAGGCGCGATCTCCGAGCAGAGCGCCCGAAGGTGAGCGAACCGAAACTCGACGTGGCACATGAGGGAAATCTCGCGGTCCCTTTGTCGTACTCGCTCATCGCGGCATTCGAGGAATGCCCACGGCGCGCCACCTACCGGGCGATCCTGCGACTTCCTGGGGTGGGAGGACCCGAACGGAGGCGGCGCGCCCGAGCCGGGTTCGAAACACTCGACGTCAGCGACCTTGAGCCCGATGATTCGTTGCTTGGCTCAGGTGACTACGGCGAGGTCTTGCACAAAGCACTTGAGTTCTGGGCAGATGAAAAACGCACCGGCTCCCCGCAGCGGTCACCCGCAGAACTCGTCGCCGGCGCCGCCGCGATGCTCTCGTTAACGCCGAGCCCTTCTCAAGCCGAGACGGCAGCGCTTGCGCTTAAGGAAATCGCGCGCGAGTTCCAGCTATGGAAACCGCTCTATGTTGAAGCGCCTTTTACGCTGGATTTTGGCGAGGAGGGCAGGCCGTTGCTCGTCACCGGATATCTCGATCTCCTCGCGCGCGACGACGCGGGGCGGATTTGCCTCGTCGATTACAAGACAGGCGCCGCGCGCGGCGAGCACTTCGGTTTGCAGCTCGCGCTCTACGCAGCGGCGGCACAAGACGTCTACGGCGTAGCCGACGTGCTCTGTTTTGTCGGACGGGTCAAGGATGAATCATTTTCGCTGGAGCCGGTCGAGCCGGTTTCGGACGATGACATGCGCTCGCGGATCATTCGAGTTCGAAACGGTCTGCTCGCGCGTGACACGCAACCAATCGCCGGCGCGTGGTGCGGCAGGTGCGGCTATCGCGCTGCACCGTGCATGGATTATCAAAAGAAAAAACGGACCTAAAGGTCCGTTGCTTCATTATGCGCGGAGATTTATTACGTGCGGAGATCCATTAGGTGCGGATTTTTGTGGAGACGGCTGGGTTGTTGTGCAGCGCGGCGAGTTCGCTAGGACTGAGCGCACGCGGCCGGTCCCGTTCCGAATCGACGATGCACAAAAAGCCAAACGGCTCGCTCCCGGAGTTGATGAACTGATGCGGCGTGTTTGCCGGCACGAGCACATGGTCGAACGCACCGATGCTGTGCGCGGCTCCGCCGACAATCGCGCAGCCCTGGCCGCGCACGCAGATCACCGAATGAATGTGCTCGTGGCACTCGAGGCTCGTAAAACCGTCTCGTCCAACTTCAAAGTACCGGACGTCAAAACGGCCGCCGTCCTCTTTGCCTTTAATGATGTGGCGGGTGGTGTCGCGCCATGACCGGCCTGCATTGTCGGAGTGCTCGTCGGCATACGTGGTCGGCGAAACTCCGGACCAGCTAAAGGAACGAGTGTCGAACTTTTTCTTCACGGATAGACGATCACTTTCAGCGCAGCCTCTGGGTTCTTCACCATCGCGTACGCCTGTGCTGCTTGCTCGAGGTTAAACCGGTGGGTAAACAGCGGCTCGACGGCGAGCCCGGCGCTCAAGAGCGCGAGCGCTTCGCGTGTGTCGTCGGGGCCGGCAGAGTAACTCATGACGATATTAACATCCTTGAAGAAGAGATCGTTGACGTCGATAGGCCACAGTTCTTTCGGCGCGAGCGGAGTAAATGCGACAATCGTGCCGCCCGGGGCGACGCACGTTGCCCCGGCCTCGAGCGCCGCGCGCGATCCAGGCGTGACGAACACGATCTCAGCACCTTCGCCGCCGGTTAACGCGAGCACTTGATCGCGCAAAGGCTCACCCGCGACGTCGATGGCCGCTGCGACACCAAATTCTTTGGCGCGTTCCAATCGCGATGCGATCCGGTCGACGCCGATAACCATGCTCGCGCCTCGCTCGCGTGCGACGAGCGCGTGCATCAAACCCATTGCTCCCAGGCCGACCACTAACACGCGATCGCCTTTGCGTAAACCCGATCGTCGCACAGATTTGACGACCGTTGCGAGCGGTTCGACAAGCGTGGCCGTATCGTCGGTCAGGCTCTCCGGAACGCGCAGCACGTCATGAAGAACATTTGCTGAGGGCACGAGCGCGAATTGGGCGAGCGCGCCCGGGTCGAGCCTCGTTTTGCGCCAGGTGGCACACTGTACGTAATCTCCGCGGCGACATTGCCGGCATATCATGCACGGAGCGTGGTGGTGCACAAATACTCTCTCACCCTCGGTAAAGGCGGCGCCATCTTTTGCCG
>DASZFB010000215.1:0-1713 GCA_035940275.1 Candidatus Eremiobacteraceae bacterium
TCGAGGATCCCAACAGCGGAGCGATTCTTGCACTCGTCAGTCAACCGAACATCGACCCGAACGACTTCGCGGCAGGCATCAGCGAGAAGCGATACGCCGCCTATCTCAACGACCCGCTGCGCTCGCTTTTTAATCGTGCGATATCCGGGGCATACCCGACCGGATCAACATTCAAGATGATTACCTCGTCGGCAGCACTTGCGACCGGTTTGATGAACGCCAACTCGACGCGCTATTGCGGCGGGGCCTTCGATCTCAACGGCTACGTCTTCTACGACGACCGCGCAGGCGGCCACGGATCGCTCACGCTCACGCAGGGTATCACCGAGTCGTGCGACGTCTTCTTCTATCAGGTGGGCCACGAGCTCGGCATCGACCGCATCGATAAGTATGCGGCGGCTTACGGGATAGGCAAGCGCACGGGTATCGATCTTCCTGGCGAGACGACGGGAACGTTGCCCACTCCACAGTGGAAAGAGCGCCTGTATAAGGATGTCTGGTATGCGGGCGACACGGTGAGCGTGTCAATCGGCCAAGGTTATCTCGAGGCCTCACCGATCCAAATGCTCAAAGTCGTCAGTGCGGTCGCAAACGGCGGAACGCTCTACGCACCGCAGCTCGTCAGCGAGGTTCGCGATTCACACGGCCGGGCAGTCAAGACGTTCAGCCCGGTAACGGAAGGTCGCGTGCCGGTCAGCGAATCGGATCTCGCGATCATCCGGCAGGGCATGCTCGGAGTGATCGAGAGCGATTACGGCACCGCGCACAACATCTTCATCCCGGGCTTCCATTACGCCGGGAAAACCGGTACCGCCGAAAACGTTCCGACTGTCGACAATCCCTCGGGCAGCAATCATGCCTGGTTTGTGTGTTTTGCGCCGTACGATCATCCCAAGATCGCGATCGTCGTTTTCATGGACCAGAGCGGGGGCTTCGGCGCCGTCAATGCCGCACCGGTCGCGCAAGCAATCGTGAAGTCCTATTTTCATATCAAGAACGCAGGGCCCAACGGCAACGGCATTCGCGATTGAGGCCGCCACGGCGGGGTAATCATCGCGCAGAGCCGAACACGGATTTTCGCACTTTGTGGGAGCACGCTTGATGCAGGCAAAAACTTTTGCACTCGCCGACTCCATGCGTCGCCTCGGCACCGAGAGCGCATTCGTGGTGCTTGCGCGCGCCCGTGCGCTCGAGGCGCAAGGCCGCAACATCATTCACCTTGAGATCGGTGAGCCGGACTTCAACACGCCAGAGCATATCAAGGACGCCGCCATCAGGTCTCTCCACGCGAACCGAACGCATTACACGCCGGCCGCCGGAATCATGGAGCTGCGAACGGCGATCGCAGACTATGTGAAGCGGACGCGCGGCGTTTCGGTGAGTCCGGACATGGTCGTGGTTACTCCCGGCGCGAAGCCCATCATTGCCGCTGTTCTCATGGCGTTGCTCAACCCCGATGATGAAGTCATTATTCCCGATCCGGCTTATCCTGCGTACCGTTCCATCACGAGTTACGTCGGCGCAAAGCCCGTGTCGTTGCCGTTGCTCGAATCGCGCGACTTTCGTTTCGAGATCTCGGCACTTGAAGCCGCAATTACCCCAAGAACAAGAATCCTCGTGCTTAATTCGCCGCACAACCCGACGGGCGGCATATTGACGCCGGAGGATATCACCGCGATCGCAGATATCGTTCGCAAGCACGACATTTTGGTC
>DASZFB010000216.1:0-2223 GCA_035940275.1 Candidatus Eremiobacteraceae bacterium
TGGTTGGACGGTCCCGGTTCGTTTCAGGTCCGCGATGGCACGAAGGGTGGGGTCGTGCCATTCCGGCGGAGTCAGATCCGTCCACCGCAGGCGTCTTGAGATTAGGTCCTCGCGAGCGTGCCCCACCATTTCAAGAAATGCGTCATTGGCCTCGATCATCTGGCCTTTAATATCCGTAACGGTGATCCCAATGACGTTGGCATCGACGAGACGCCGAATCTTCGTTTCGCGTTCCTGAAGGTCGCTGTAAAGACGCGAAATCTCGAGCGAGATTGCTGCTTGCGACGCAAGCACCTTCAAAACGATGACGCGGTCAGCGGTAAATACGTGAGGCGTGAGATTGTTTTCGAGATAGAGAATTCCGACGAGGTGGCCCTGGGTAATCAATGGCAAACAGAGAATAGATCGGGCTCGATGCTCAGCGACATAGGGATCCGCAGAAAACGGAGTCTGAGTAGATGCATCATCCAGAATTACGGTCTCTTGAGTGCGCATTACATACCGAACGAGCGACTCCGGGAGCGTGGATACTTTGCGGACGCCGTCACGCATGTGCACCGCTATATCCTCTCCTTTAGTGGTCGCTTCCGCCTCTATCTGCAACTCATCATTTCGCGGACCGATCAACAAGCCGCGTTGGGCACCTGCGTGCTCTATGGCAGCTCGCATGAGCTTGTCGATGAGCTTTTCCAGAGCAATCTCGCCCGAGACAGCTTGCGACACCTTGATCACGGTCGCGAGGTCGAGGTGTTCGACGGACGCCGCAATCGTACGCGTCAGACCCGAGGCTGGCTCATGCTCTCGGAGTTGCGGATACAATTCACCAAGTTGCCCCACCTTGCCAGTCGCCCCCCACCGCATGTAGCAGGAAAAAGCTTTTCGCAGATACGCGTCGGAAATGGTTTCAAAGCCACGCGCCTCATAGAAGCGCGCGGCGATCTCGTTAGCAATTGCCTCGTTGTGGACGAAATCGTTTGCACGCGCCGAGCGGATGGCCTTTTCGTAGAGATCCCCGGCGTCGACCACGCGGCCTTCGAGACGGGCAATCTCGGCGCCCACGAGGGCGACCCGATTTTCGAAGTTCTCGGGACAGTTCTCGGCCCAAACCGCAAGCTGCCTATGATGAGCGGCCAGGGACTCCAGGTGTTGTTGCCGCTCATCGCTTGACGCGCCATCGCAGTATGCGGCCCGGGAAAGCGCGCTGTAAAAATGATAGTCGGCCCCTTCAAGAAAGCCGGATGAGGTCCAGAGCAGCCGGTGGGCCTTCGATGAAGCTTCCATGGCCGCCGCGTAGTCGCCGGCAAGATAGCGCACCTGTAACTTCCGGACCCAGTACCGGAATTCGGGTGGCGCTAAAACCGGATTGCGCGCCAGGTGGCGCTCAAATCGACTCTCATCAAATTCTTCATCGTCAAAGCACCCAAATTTCGGCGTCAATCCACGAAGGGTTCGGATAAACGCGAGTTGCGCGGTGAGGCTATTAATGACAAATCCGAATCGGACCTTCTTGGCATACTCGAGACCCTTTTCGGCCTCCCGATGCACCTCAACAAGGGAATCGCCCACTGCCAAAAGATTTGTGATCAATTGGTTACAACTATAACCCGCAAATGTAACGTCGCCCGTATGATCAGCGGCAATGAAAGCGCGGCGCAGCAGATCACGGCAGGACCGCACATTTTTTGACCAGGGTCCAACCAAAGCGGCAAAATTCACATAAGTGCTCGCCTGGAAGCGCTTCAGCCCGCGTCGCTCCACGATGTCATAACCGAGCTGACCGAAACGAAATCCCGACTGATAGTCGTCGAAACGCGGCCCCGCGATCCTACCGAACGTGGCATAGGCCAAGCACGAAGCGTCGCAGTTGCCGCGCTCGAGGCTCAGATTGACTGCTCTGCAGTTAGTCAAGGTAGCCAGGTTCAGATCCGTAAACATCGCGGCCGGCAAGATCTTGGTCAGAACATCGACGGTCGCGAGCGACTCGGGGTCGCTCATGAGCGGCGAATCGATCACATCCTCGATCGCGCGGCTGCCCAGCTGCGACCGGATCTGCTCGTATTCGCGCCGCGCCTCCTCTTCCGTCGGATGCGGCGACCACTCAATGCCCACGTGCATGAGGTAGTTGAGAGCAACGGCGACGGCACGGTCGCTCTGATCTAGCGTCGTATAAAGATCCACGCGCAAGCACGCGACGCTGGCTCGCTCGACGGTGCTCGCGGCTCG
>DASZFB010000217.1:0-4991 GCA_035940275.1 Candidatus Eremiobacteraceae bacterium
CCCAGGTCATCCTGCCGTGCAACGGCGACCGAATCTTTGCGGGCGCCCAGGACGAAGAAATGGCATATACGACGCCCTGGAGTAAGGTTGGCGAGCTCATCGAAGGCCTTGAAGGCACGCAAAAGGGTGGGGTCCGATATCCCATCCCGTCCTTTCTAACCTACGAACCGGGAATGCCGAAGAAATATGAGGAGCTGCTCACTATGCAGGTAGACGAGAGGGCGAAGGCAGACTAGGCGCCGCGTCGAAACCTGTTTAGACGCAGGGAAGCTGAGGTGCGCGAATGCGCAAGGGAATCCGCCGCCTGGCGCTAGTTGGATTCATCATCTTCATCGCCGTTTCGGCCGTGTTGCATTTCACCGTTGGTTCTGCCGTCGCAACCTACTTCCCATCCTGGCGCTATGCGGCGCCGCCGGATCAAGCGATTTCGATTATCTCACTCTCTCGCAACGTGCGCGAACAGCGCGAGCCGCCAACTCCCGTTCCGACAGCACCCCCGAAGATTATTCAGCGCACGTCGACACGTATCGTTCCGCTCAAATATCGTGAGATGATGCGTTTCGCGGCAACAATAGCCGGATCGATTCGAGCGCCCGCACGCAGAAAGTCCAACCTCATCGTCGTCGGGCCGCAGCGACCGCCCGCAGGTCACGTCGAAGGACCTGTCGCCAGCAATGCCATCGAGCCGACGCCCTCACCCGGACCTGGTGCAGCCAAACTCGATACGGGAGGTCCGAACGAAGAATTAACCGCGAGCGTTTGGGGTGATGACAATCCCCCACGCGTGCTGCGCGTCGCCACGCTCGCGACAACAGCTGCACCCCCAAAGCCGATACGGATTGCTGTCGAGGTCGGCCCCGATGGCAATGTCATCAGCGCGCGCTTAGTGCAATCCTCAGGCGATCCCAATCTTGACGAGCTCGCGCTTGATGCTGCACGCAAGACCGTCTTCGCGCCTGCAACGCTCAACGGTCTGCCGGTCCACGGGAGCACCGTGCTCGAATTCCCGGCCGCTACCGGGAGCACGTGAGCGCACAACCCCAGTCTGTAGCGCTTGACGCAAAGGCGCGAATTCTCAAGCGTGCGAGAGACATCGGATTCGATATTGTTGGCGTCGCCGATGCCGCTCCGTTTGTCGATGCGGAAGCAGTTTTCAAGCAGCGGCGCGACTTGGGCTATCTCGAGCGCTGGAACTACAGCGACGAGATCATTGAGAGTACTTGCCGGCCGTCGAGCGTGCTTACCGACGCGCAGTCCATTATCTGCACTGCAACATCGTATTATGCCGATGTTGAACCACACGATCCGTACGCTCCCGGGCTGACCGGGGCGGTCTCAAACTACTCGTGGGGTGTGGACTACCACCGGGTGATCAGGCCAAGACTTGACGAGCTCGCCGGCTTCATTTGCGCCGAGTACCCGGGGGCGCAGTGCATGCCGTGCATCGACACCGGACCACTTATCGACCGGGCAGCCGCGGTGCGCGCCGGTATCGGATGGTACGGCAAGAGCGCAAACCTGCTGACGAGGGAATTCGGTTCGTACGTATTCCTTGCCGAGCTGATCACCACGTTGAAGCTGGAGCCAGACAAACCACTCCAAGCGAATTGCGGCCAGTGCGTCGACTGCATCGTGCATTGTCCGACGGGCGCCATCTTATCCAATGGAACAGTTGATGCACGCCGCTGCATCTCTGATCTCACGCAAGCCAAAGGACCTATTCCGCGCGAGATGCGCAAAGCGATCGGCAACCGGTTGTGGGGATGCGATTCGTGCCAGACGGTGTGCCCGGTGAACGAGCGAAAGGCGGCGGCCCGTCATCCCGAGTTTCATCCACTACCTGACATTGGGACCTCGATGGACTTGCCAGCGGTCCTACGGATGACCAAGGCTCAATTCCGAGATTGGTTTGGTCCAACAGCGATGGCCTGGCGAGGCAAGGCGGTGTTGCAGCGCAATGCGGCGGTGGCGCTTGGTAACTCGCGCGATGCGCGGGCGGTTCCACCCCTTATTGCGGCTCTGAACGACCGCAAGGCGCTTGTTCGCGGACATGCGGCATGGGCGCTCGGCGAACTTGGCGGCGAGGAGGCGCGTCGCGCGCTGGAAGACCTGCTCCGCGCAGAGTCCGATCCGTTCGTGCGAGACGAAGCGCGGCAGGCCCTCACGCACTTCGAAGAAGAACCAGTGGCCCCATCTGTTGCTGCGGGGAGGAACACTTGATGAATCTCGGATCAAACGAAATCACTTTCTGCGGCCACTCATGTTTTGCGATTAAGACACAAAGCGGCAAGCATTGGATTCTTGATCCGTGGCTCGAACAGAATCCGGCGTGTCCAACGCGCCTAAAAAATCCGAGCAAAGTCGATACGCTGCTCATCAGTCACGCCCACTTCGACCATATTGGCGACGCTGTGCGCTTGGCCACGAAGCACGATGCGACCGCAATCGGCGTCTTCGAAACCGTTGCCTGGCTGCAAAAGAAGGGCGTCAAGAAGATCGTCGGCTTCAACATTGGTGGTACGACCGAGCATGAAGGCATCAAAGTTACGATGACGCACGCAGTGCACAGCTGCGGGATCTCGGATGGCGATGACATTCTTTATGGCGGTGCGGCTTGTGGCTTTGTCATTACACTCGAGAACGGCGTGCGCATCTACCATGCGGGCGACACGGCGGTATTTAGTGACATGAAAATTATCGGTGAGCTATTCAAGCCGGATATTGCGCTGTTGCCGATCGGCGACTTTTATACGATGGACCCGGTCCAGGGAGCATTTGCGATTCGTTTACTCGGTACCAAGGTGGTCGTGCCGATGCACTACGGTACGTTCCCCGCACTGACCGGAACGCCCGAGCGCTTACGCGACCTCACGAAGGATATCAGCGGGCTTCAAATCATCGACCTCAAACCCGGCGAAACCCTCACGGGCGAGCTCAAGCGCCTCGTCCCCGCCTAAATGTTATGTAGCGATCGAGCTTGACTCGACCGCGGATCCTTAGGTCCGTTTACGTCGCCTTGATCACTATCTTGCCGATGAGGCGGCCGATGGTATCTGCCCGGTCTGCACCGTTGCTTAAGTGCCGGTAGACTTCGCGTAGTTTGAATATGCGCGGGACGTCGCCGCTGTCGAACAGTTCAGCGAGCGCGACGCGGTAACGATGCTCGACGACGTTTTCAGCATGACGCGCCTCGCCCGCTTTTTCCCAGGCCACCTGCGGGTTGCTCTTGATCGATCTCACGGCCGCTGCGATTGCATTTGCGGCTTCTTCGAGCGTCTCTGCGATGGCGCGGATGTGATCGGTCGACGTCACCTTGAAGATTGAAATCTCTCGCGCGGCGCTATTGAAGTAGTCGATCATGTCGTCGATCGCTTCACCGAGACTGTAGATGTCTTGGCGATCGATGGGCGTGATAAAGGCATCGCGCAATGCGCTCGTGAGCTCGGTGAGGCAGCCGTCGGCTTCTTTCTGGATGCTTTCGATGCTGTCAGAGAGTGATTGCGTTCCGTCGGTCGCGTACAGTCGAAACGCGTGTGCCACTCGCGTGAGTATACCAACATGACGATCCAGTAACGTGAGAAAACGATCTCCGCGAGCTGGAAGGAAGAGATCAGCTAGCCACATGACTCATGATGCTCCATAAAACAAGGTTCGAAGGAGATATGTCATCGCGAGGCCGGCAAGAAGCCCAACCGGTGCCGTCAATAGCCAGGCGACGACGAGCTCACCTGCGACTTGCCAACGCAATGCGCGCGGATTATCCGCAGCTCCGACTCCCATAATAGCGCTCGCGGTCGTCTCTGTCGTGCTGATTGGGCCACCGAGCGCGGAGGCTGTCAAGACCGTTGCCGCCGATGCGACTTGGAACGAGAGTGCGTGTAATGGCGTGATGCGGAACAACTTACCACCAACCGTTTTCGCGACGCGCGTGCCACCCACAGCCATCCCAACGGAGAAGGCGGCGACCGATGTGGCGATGGCCCAGAAAGGTACCGTGAACGACGCTGTGGCCGAGCCTATCATCGTGGCCGCGACGAGAAGACCGACCATTTTCTCGGCATCGTTTGCGCCGTAACCGATGGCCTGCAACGCGACGGTCACGTATTGGAGCGACATGATGCGGTTGCCTGTGCGCAAGCCGACGTTTCGAAATGCGATCACCGTTATTGTGTGAATGATCGCGCCGGCGACAAACCCGACGATGATCGAACCTAGAAGGCTGAATCCCACCTTTGCGACGCCCGACCACACAAGTTCGTGCATCTGGCGGGTGGCGATGAGCGAGCCGATCGTTGCGCTGACTAAGGCGACTGATGCGGATACCGGAACGCGCGCTGCGAAGGCGAACAAAAGTGCCAAAGTCCCGCCCGCCAGTCCGCCAATAAGGGGGAGCGGTCCGACGACGCGATAGTCGACGATACCGTGACCTACGGTTTGCGCGACCGCGGTACCGGCGATGAGCGGGCCGACGAGCGCGCCGAGCGTGATGATAAGAAAAGCCATCGCCGGCGCGATCGTCCGGCTTGATGTTGCCGCCGCGAGCAGATTACCGCCGTCATTAAAGCCCGCAATGACGTTGAATGCGATTGCAAGTGTTATTGCGGTGACGATGCCGGAGTCGTGCGTTCCTGCCCGCCTTTCGGATTCTAGAGAATGCGTTTCCCGAGTGCGGAACAGATGAGCTCATTTGCGAGACGTGCAGTCATATTGTGCTCGTCGAGCAGCGGATTGACCTCGGAAAGCTCGAGCGAGTGCGCCACGCCACTTTGGGCGATGAGCTCCATAGCCAGATGGGCTTCACGGTATGTGATGCCGCCCGGCACGGGTGTGCCGGTTCCGGGTGCAAGCGACGGGTCCAGACTGTCTATGTCAAAGCTGATGTGAACGCTTCCCGGCCCCTGCCCTGCGATTCCAATTGCTTGCTCCATCACGTCGCCCATGCCGAGCCGGTCGATATCGCTCATTGTGAAGCAGGCGATATTGTGTTCGCG
>DASZFB010000218.1:0-9800 GCA_035940275.1 Candidatus Eremiobacteraceae bacterium
CTGCGAGGCGCCGCCGGCTTCGTCAACGCCAGCGGTTTCACGGTGTATGTCTTCGATGCGGATCTTGCCAGCCCAGGCCACTCGGTCTGCAACGGCACCTGCGCACAAAACTGGCCGCCGCTTGCACCGCCAACTTCAAACCTGCCTTCGCCGTGGTCGACGATCACCCGCGCCGACGGGAGCTCACAACTCGCGTATGCCGGCCGGCCACTTTACATGTTCACATTTGACGCGCACAAGGGCGACACGAACGGTGATGGCGTGAACGCGTTCGGCGGCATTTGGCACATCGCCCGTCCTCAAGCGACATCGAACTCGCCCGCGCCCTCGCCAATGCCAACGCGGTCGCCGTATTAAGCTAGACGAGCTCGCGTGAAGGTAACAATGGGCGCTCGCGGACCCTACTAGTACAAAGGATACCGTAAGATGCCAGAGGGCGGCACGAAAGTGCCGCCCTGTTTATCCAACCTTAAGTCTCGCTGCTTTTGTCGCTCCACCGTTTTCGCAGTCCGATGCAATTCGCGGATTGTAAAGGTCCATGAATGCGAGCGCCTAAGTGGCGCGGACAATGAAATCAGCAGCCCTCACCTTGTTGGCCGCCATCTTCGCCCTGTCACTTTCAGCCTGCAGTAAAGGCGCGCAGGGCCAAGGCGGTTTTCCTCCGTCGCCGGTTCAAGCCGAGCCGATCGTGCGCGGTGACATCGCATCAACGATTAACGTCACGAGCACGGTCGTACCGCTCTTGCAAGCGTCGCTTTCTTCGGTTGTTTCCGGGAACGTTATTTTAGTTTCGCATCAGATCGGCGAGCAGGCGCACCAGGGTGAACTGCTCGTGAAGATCGACGACAGCACGTTACTCGCGGAGCGTGCGCAGGCGGCTGGGCGGCTTGCACAGTTACAGGCGTTATATTCGGGCGGAGCGACGTCAACGCAAGCTAGCCTGCAGTCGGCAAAGGTCGCCAACGATAACGCGAAAACGAACCTGATGCGCGACGAGACGCTGTATAGTCAGGGTTTTGTAGCAAAATCTGAACTTGATTTGGCACACGACCGCGCGGCGGCCGCGGAATCTGCCTACAGAGCCGCGGTGGTGGCCGCGCAAAACGCGAGTCTCAGCGACAACCGCCAAAGCGCGGCGCTCGCCGACCTCAGGGCCGCCCAGGCCGCGGTGCAGGCGCTCGATGCGCAGATTGTTCAGACAAATGTCAGTGCGCCGTTCGACGGGACCGTCACCGCGCGCAACGTCGATCCTGGAACCCTTGCATCGCCCGGCACGGTGCTCATGCAGGTCGCGAAACTCGATCCGGTTTACGTGGATGCCGGCATCACCGGAAGTGACCTTCAATACGTACACGTCGGCAGTCCGATCTCTATTACGGCCGACAACGCTCCAGGTCGCATGTGGCATGCAGTGATTACCTACCTCAACCAGTCATCTCTCCCTGGAACGCTGACCTATCAGGCGCGCGCGAAGGTTGCAAATCCGGATATTGTCTTGCGCGGCGGCATGGTCGTCAACGTTTCGATTGATCGCCAGCGCAAACATGGAGTGCTGCTGGCGCCTCGAGGCGCAGTGTTTCAAACTGACGCCGGGTACGCGATGTTCGTCATCGACCAAGGCAAGGCCAAGTTCGTTCCGATCGACATGGGCTTTAACAACGACCAGCAAGCCGAAGTCAGCGGCGAAGGCCTTAAACCCGGTGTGATGGCGATTATCAACCATTCGGTGTTCTTGCAGCCGGGCTCTCCAGTGATGGTGATGCCGCCGGGAGGCGGACCACCTGGAGCGGGCGGCGGACCACCGGCCGCAGGCGGCGGCAAGGGCGGTTCACCCACGCCCGCGGCAAAGCGCACTGGGGCACAGTCGACATCCAAGCCCGGTTCTTCGTACTAGAGGCTCAGGCTGGCGAGGCGCATATAATTGTTCACTAAGTTCTTTATCACGCGGCCGATCTTCGCGTCAGTCCTCTCGGCCCTCGTCCTGCTCGCAGGCGCTATCTCGCTGCCGACATTGCCGGTCTCGGAATACCCCAATATCTCGCCGCCGCAGATCAGCGTGAACTCCGCATACATCGGCGCAAATGCTGAAGCAGTTGAAACGTCGGTAACTAACCCGCTCGAGGAATCCATCAACGGAGTCGAAGGGCTGCGCTATGTGACCTCGTCGAGCGGCGATGACGGATCAAGCTCGATTGTCGCCACCTTCTTTCTCGGGCGCGACCCTGACAGAGCCGCATCCGACGTGCAAAACCGCGTCAACGTCGCCCAGGGTGTGTTGCCCGCTCAAGTCAAGCAGACGGGCATCGCCGTCACAAAAAACTCGTCATTCTTCGTCATGGCGATGGGCTTGACATCGGACAACCCGAAGTACGACACGCTGTTCTTGAGCAACTACGCCGATAGGTACATCGCGCCCGCGCTCAAACGCATTAAGGGCGTCGGCGGCGTCCTCATCTTCGGCGAGCGCAAGTACGCGATGCGTCTCTGGCTCGATCCCGCAAAGCTCCAGGCCTATGGTCTGACCGCAAACGACGTCACGTCTGCCCTGCAAGAGCAAAACGTCCAGGTGGCCGCCGGTGCCATCGGCCAACCACCTGCACCGCCAGGCCAGGCCTATGAATACAAAGTGCGAGTAGCCGGGCGACTGAGCACGCCGGCCGAGTTTGCCAACGTTATCGTGAAGGCGGGTAACGGGTATCTCGTCCGCGTGTCCGATGTGGGCCGTGTCGATCTCGGCGCTGAACAATATGCGACGGACCTGAACCTCAACGGTAAGACCTCGATTGGATTCGGCGTTTTACAGCTGACCGACGCCAACTCGCTCAGTGTTTCCAATGGCGTGCGTGCCACGATGGACGAGCTCGCGAAGCAGTTCCCTCCCGGCGTCACGTATACGATCGCGTTTGACGCAACTGTCTTTGTCAAAGAGTCGATCAAAGAAGTGCTCAAGACGCTGGGGATCGCGATTTTCCTGGTCGTGCTTGTGATCTTCCTTTTCCTCCAGGATTGGCGTGCCACGCTCATACCGGCGATTACAATCCCTGTGTCGCTGCTGGGTACGTTTGGGCTGCTCAAGGCGTTCAACTTCTCGATCAACGTGCTCACACTTTTCGGCCTGACCCTTGCGACCGCGCTTGTCGTTGACGACGCGATCGTGGTCATCGAAAACATCGTGCGCTACATGCAGGAGCACAAGAAACCACCCAGAGAGGCGGCCCCGCTCGCTATGCAAGAGATTGCAAGCGCAGTCATCGCCACCTCGCTTGTGCTTCTTGCCGTGTTTGTGCCTGTCGCCTTCTTCCCCGGCACAACCGGCGAGCTGTACAAACAGTTTGCGCTGACGATCGCATCGACCATCACGATTTCAGCGTTCACCGCATTGACGCTTGCGCCGGCGCTCGCGGCCATCATGCTCGAAGCGGGTGAAACGCGGCACAACCGGCTCATGCGAATCATCGGGGGCTTCATCCAGCGTATTCGCGCCGGATATGCAGCCTTGCTCCCCAAGGTGATGCGACAGCGTGCGGTTATGCTTACGGCGTTTGCCGTCTTGCTTGGACTGACGGCTTACATGTTTAACCTCGTGCCCACCGGTTTTGTGCCGGACGAGGATCAGGGCTATTTTATCGTCCTTGAACAAGCGCCGCCCGGAGTCTCGCTTGAGTACAACGACAAGGTCATGACGAAGCTCCAGCACATGCTCCGCGCAGAGCCCGACGTCACGAACATCTTTAGCGTTTCAGGCTTCAGCTTTAAGGGCATCGGCTCCAACAACGGTATCATGTTCGGCCTTCTGAAACCGTGGGCCGAGCGCAGGCGCAAAGATCAATCGGTCCAGGAAGTCGTGAACAGGCTGGACCAAAAGATGTTTATGCTTACCGGCATAAACTACGCGTTTGCGGTTGTGCCGCCGGCAATTCCAACCGGCAACATCGGTGGCTTCCAGTTCGAGGTCGAGGACAAGACAAATCTCGGACTGCAAGCGATGGCACAGACGAGGGACGCCATTGAGGGAACCGCATTTCAGACCCCTGCACTTCAATCGGTGGTGACGACCTTTAGCGTCAACGGTCCTCAGATTCAGCTGAACATCGATCGCAACGCGGTGAAAGCGCTCAACGTGAAACTGAGCGACGTTTTCGACACGCTCCAAACCATGCTCGGGTCGAACTACGTCAACGATTTCAACTATCAAAACAGATCGTACCGGGTCTACGTGCAAGCCGACGCTCCGTACCGGTCGCAGGTTAGCGACCTCAGCCGGATCTACGTCAATACGAAGGATGGCAAGCTTGTTCCGCTCACGTCATTCATGACCGTAACGCACATTCTCGGCGCACCCGAAATCGACCACTACAATCTGTTTCGTTCAATGGAATTCAGTGGGACGAATAAACCAGGGTATTCGTCAGGCCAGGCGATCACGGCGATGCAGAATATTGCAAACCGCGTGCTGCCCAAGGGTATGGGGTACGAGTGGAGCGGTGTGTCGCTCGATCAAATCGAGGCGGGAAGCGTCACGATTTTGATTTTCGGCCTTGCAGTGGTGTTCGTATTCCTCGTGTTGGCTGCGCAATACGAAAGCTTGGTGGACCCGCTCATCATTATCATGGCGGTGCCGCTCGCGATCCTGGGCGCGCTGACCGCCGTGTGGCTGCGTCACCTCCAAAACGATATCTTCACGCAGATAGGGCTCGTGATGCTGGTAGGCTTAGCAAGCAAGAACGCGATTTTGATTGTGCAATTCGGCAACCTATTGCGTCAACAGGGCATGCCGGTGCGCGAAGCCGCGGTCCAGGCGGCACGCACCCGGTTGCGACCGATCCTCATGACGTCGTTTGCTTTTATCTTCGGCATCATGCCGCTTGTTTTCGCGACCGGAGCGGGGGCCGAAAGCCGCCACTCCATCGGGACCGCAGTGGTTGGTGGCATGCTGGTGTCGACGCTGCTCAATCTCTTCATCATCCCGCTGCTGTACGCGATCATCGCGGGATACGAGGAGCGCTTGCGCGAGCGGAGCGCGCGGCTCGCGGAGCTGAAACAACCGTAAAGGCTAAACGGATCTAAAGATCCGTTGCTGCAAAGATCCGTTGCTTCAAAGGCGCTACGAGGTTAGGCGAGGGCGGCGAGTTCTTCGCGCGTGATCCTGTGGAATGAATTGCGGTAGCCGTAGTAGATGCCCAGTCCGTAGAAGAGCACGTCAATTGGGCTGAAATCCGCAACGATCATGTCCCAAGCAATCTGTAGGTTCATGTGTGCCGCAATTGTCGACAGCGGCGTGCCGCTGTGATTTGAGACCGCAATCATGACCGCGAGAACGTTGCCGGCGGCGCATCCGAGCAGTGAGAACGCCGCGCCAACGTAACCGAAGATAGGGTCGATGCCTTTGCCAAGCCTGCGCACGCCATAGCCTGCGAGAAAGCCGACACCGACAGCTTCCCAGCCGATTTGGAAATTTGTGAGGGCCGTGATAATTCCCCAAAGGGCTGCGCCGATTGCGGCGCCGATTGCCCCGCCGGCAAGTCCGAGACCGAGGTTCTGTTGATCACGAAGTCGCGCGACATATTTTTTGATTTTGACTTCGTCAAGGCCCGCGCTTGCGGCGGGTGCTGCTTGCGGCGTTGCAGCGGGTTGCGAAACAGGCGAAGGCGAGGACTCCATAAATATGGCCCTCCTTACATGAACGAGGCGTTTACGGGCCTCGCTGAGCAATCCTCCTCTGCGTGAGCCTCGAGGTGACGTGACTTCTGAGGGTTGCTTAAGCTTCGCGGCGTATAATGCCAAATATGCCTCAGCAGTCAAAAGTACTCGTCGTCGACGACGAGCGGTCGATGCGCGACATGCTCCGGCTTGGCCTCGAGCAACAAGGGTACGCTGTTCGCGATCTGGCCGATGGCCGCGGGCTCGAAGGAACGATCGTGGAATGGCAACCCGATGCGATCATCTTGGACGTCATGATGCCGTTTGCTGACGGTTTCACGCTGCTGCCGATGATCAGGCGCATCACGCAAGCGCCTGTCATCATGCTGTCGGCAAAAACCGAAGTGACCGATCGCGTGACTGGATTGACGCTCGGAGCTGACGACTATGTGCCCAAGCCTTTCGCATTCGTTGAGCTGGTCGGCCGCTTAGAGGCGGCGCTGCGTCGCCCGCATATATCCGCGCCTGAATTTCTTCGTTATAACGACCTCGTTGTTAATCTCAAGACGCGCGAGGTCGAGCGCGCGGGCAGAAAAATTGCGCTGACCAATAAGGAGTTTACGCTTCTCTCGACCCTCATGCGAGAACCACGGCGGGTCTTCGGAAAAGAAGAGCTGCTTGCGCAGGTCTGGGGTGAAGACTTCGAAGGTGAGATCGGCAACGTCGAAACGTACATCTCGTATCTGCGAGCCAAAGTTGACGCGGACGCGCCAACTCGTTTGATTCACACGATTCGAGGGGCCGGGTACTCGCTGCGCGGCTAGGCCCGCACGATAACGATACGCGCGTGACGCGCTAATCCGGTTATTTCAAGCAAGCCGACGAGCCGCTTACCGGCAACAACGGTAACCGTGTGACCGTTGTGTTTGAGATCGCGAACGATTTTGACGAGGGTTGCCCACGGTCGCGAGGCGGTGATGCGTGTCTTGCGGAGGTCGATCGCAGCGTCGCAACGCGGCGTGCGGCGAGTCCGCTTCTGAAAGCGCCGCATCTCGGTGCAGCTCTTTGCGTCAAGGACTTCGTGGAGCACGAGCGTGGTGGGCCCCGACGACGTGGCATGTGGCGGCTTTGGTGTGACGTGCATCTTCCCGGGTGCTCACGAAAATGGGTGGGCGGCGAATCGGTGTCATTCGCCGCCACGCCTCCTAGTGTACAGCCCGATTCTCAAAGATTACTGGGAAAGATGTTGCCAAGCGGGCAGGCGCAGTTCAATGGTCGTCCCTTTTCCCAGCACCGTCTGCAGCGAAACCGAGCCGCCGGCGCGCTGGACCGCGCGCTCCACGATGGCAAGACCGAGGCCCGAGCCTGAAATAGACCCGCCCATTTCGCCGCGTGAAAAGCGTTCGAAGGCCCGGGCGCGGACTTCCGGTGTCATGCCGGGCCCATCGTCCGTGACATCGATGAACACAGAGTCCCCTTCTGCTCTGACGCGCGTATCAACGTTTGCTCCCGGAGCGTATTTGAGCGCATTATCGATGAGATTGCCGATCGCTTCGTGCAGTTCAGATTCTGAAACTTGTACGAACGAGTCGCGTTGCGCGTCGACCTTCAGCACCGCGCCGTTCGCTAAGGGCCGGAACGAATCGATGACACTCGTGGCGACGTCTGCCGCGTCGAGAATCTTGACATCGTTTGGCTCTTGACTTTCGAGGCGCGTTAGCAACAAGAGCTTTTGTATGAGCGTGCTCATGCGCTTGCCTTGATCGTCAATCTCGGAAAAGACCCGCGCGGACATGCCATCGTGCGTCAGCCCGCTTTGGCGCAACAACTGAACGTATCCCATGATGACAGCCAGAGGCGTCCGCAACTCATGCCCCGCGTCCGCGACAAACTGGCGGATCTTTGTTTCTATTTCGGTCCGCTGTTTAGTCACTGTTTCGACCTGCTCGGCCGCGGCGTTATAGGCTTGCACGAGCTCAGCGGCGACGTCATCGTGCGGATTGAATGCTTCAAAGCGGGCGTAGTCACCATGCGACAGGCGCAACAGTGCCGCGCGCATGCGGTCAAGTGGTCGCGTGGTTGCGAAGAGCACACGACTGGTGAAGAACCATACGAGCGCGAAGGTCGCCACGACAATGGCCAGTATGATGCGGCGCTCGAGCTGCTGGATGGATGTCATCGAGTCACCCCGCGGCGCGAAAAATACGGAGAGATCGTCGACGCGCACGATGGATGTGGGAGATGCGATGGTGCTGAACGGCCAGCGAACGAACGTGATACCATGCGAAACCGGCGGACGCATGGCGTAGATCAGACCGCGGAACTCGCCCGAGCGCCCTCCCGATGGTCCCGGGGGATTCCCCGCGGCGCGCTCCCCGGGCCCCGGCGAACCGCTGGGACGATCGGGAAAGAGCGCAGGGTCACCGGCGATAAGCTTTCCGCTTTCGTCCATCACCGCGGCAACGTATCCAGTAGGGTTCACCCGAGCAACTAGCTCGTCTGCTATTTGCTGGCGAGACTTGTGTTCGCTTTTGAGACGGTCGGAAGTGTGCTGGATGTCATCTGCGATGCGCGCGCGGATGTTGGCGTCATACCACAGGTTTGGAGCTGCGATCGACAGCGCCCACGCGGCGACGACGTAGACGAAGAACGCGCACACGGCAGCGAGCGCGGCAATGCCCAGACTGGCGATCCAGGTTTGACGAATCACGCTATATTGTTCTTGTTTGTTTGCGCGGTTCTTGCGGCGAAAACCATAGATTCCGCTGAGAAAGCGAACACGTTAAGGGTAGAAAAGCGCGATGATGCGCCGCGTGAGATCGGCCCGCTCAAAAGTGTCCGTATTGCTGAGCATGACGACGGCGAAACGCTCGTCCGGGATCGTCGCATTTTCACTGACAAAGCCTGTCCAACCACCTGTATGCAGGATCTCCTGGTGCCCGGCAACGGTGTCGAGGCCCACGCCGAGCCCGTAACCGCCCGGCCAATCTGCCTTATAGGGCGCTGGCGTAAACATGACTTTCAACAGATCTTTGCTGATGACACGCCCTGAATCCAGCGCATCATCCCACGACGCGATGTCAAGGGCCGTTGAGTTGATCGCGCCGTCGGGGTAGTCGAGGACGATCGCGCTGTCGGCCCGCGGATTGACCGGAACAACCTGGCGTCCTTTATTCACCGTATAACCAACAGCTCCGCCAGACAGATCGAGTGGCGAAGTCCCGACGGTTGTCGAATGCAAGCCAAGCGGCGCGATGATCCTTGAACGCAGAAAATCGTCAAACGGCATGCCACTCGCATGCTCGACGACCAGACCGGCAACGATGTAATTCGTATTGCTGTACTCCCATTTGCTCCCCGGCCGAAACTTCAACTTGGCCCTGTACACGGCCGCGCGCACCTTTGCAGGCGTCAGCGTGTTGTTGTCGATGAGATCGAGGTAATCTGTCAGACCCGACGTATGATTGAGCACCTCGCGAATCGTGATTTTATCGCCGGCTGGGAAACCGGGGAGATACCGCGACAGGGTGTCGTCGATATTGAGTTTGCCGTCCTGCTGGAGCAGTAACACACATGCCGCCGTGAACTGTTTGCTGTTCGAGGCTATGTTGTAGATCGTCTGAGGCGTCGCTGGCAGGTGCTTGGAAAGATCGCGATAGCCGAATCCTTTCGCGTAAATGATGCTTCCACGACGGGCGACAGCAACCGACACAGCCGCTATGTGTTGCTGCGCGACGGCGTTGCGCATAAGCGCGTCGATTTGGCTGGCGATCGCCGGGTTGAGCGCGATGTCAGATTGCTGATGAGGTGTAACGTCCGAGTTCGTTCGGTTACAGGCCCACACCGCGGCGGTCGCAGCAGCCACGATGAGCAGTTGGAAACCGCGATTCCGCACCGATCGCCGAGTGGTGTGTGCGATCGTCACGGGCGAGTGTTTGGGGTCATTGACGGGGTCGGCGGCATGACTGGTCGATCGATCGACGTGCGCGTTCTGAGCGTGCGTGCGAGCATGTCGTGCCACGCTCGGTCGAAAGCATTGCTGATCGTGCCGATGGAATGCAGCCCACCCGGCTCTTCGTAGAAATGGGTTTCTATGCCACTGCGCGTGAGCAGATCAACGTTCTGATTCATGTAACCTTTCGGCACGATGGGATCGTTCG
>DASZFB010000219.1:0-6178 GCA_035940275.1 Candidatus Eremiobacteraceae bacterium
TTTGATGCTGTTTCTGCACAATCGCCCCAGCATTCGCGTCACGATCCCAGGAGGCAGCGGTCAAGTCGGACGACTGCTTGCGAGCTATTTCCATGCCCAGGGAGACGACGTTACGGTCATTGCTCGAAATCCTACGACAGCGCCATGGCGCTCACTAATATGGGACGGTCGTACTCTCGGTGCATGGACGGAAGCAATAGACGGGGCGAATGTTATCATCAACCTCGCTGGCAGGAGTGTTAACTGCCGCTACAATTCCGACAACCGACGCATTATTAAAGAATCGCGCACAGAAACCACGCGCCTTGTCGGTCAAGCTATAGCTGCCGCAAAGCAGCCACCCACTCTGTGGATGAACGCCAGCACGGCAACCATCTACCGCCATGCATTCGACCGGCCCATGGACGAGGCTACCGGTGAGCTAGGTGGCGCTGAGCCCGACGTGCCGGACACGTGGCGCTTCAGCATCGATGTGGCGAAGAGCTGGGAAGAAGCGTTTTTCAAATCCTCCACCTCTCGCACGCGAAAGATCGCCTTGCGAAGCGCGATAGTGATGAGTCCAAGTCGCGGCGGTGCCTTCGACATCTTGCTCGGCCTCGTACGACGAGGTCTCGGGGGTGCCTCTGGAGATGGCAAACAGTTCGTATCTTGGATTCACGACGAGGATTTTGTTCGCGCGGTCGAGTTTCTGATCGGTCGCGAGCAAACGCAAGGCGTCGTTAACGTTAGTTCGCCCAATCCGCTGCCAAATCGCGAGTTCATGCGCGCGCTGCGCGAGGCGTGGGGAACGCGCATTGGAATTCCCGCAACGGCGTGGATACTCGAACTTGGGGCATTCGTTGCAGGTTCGGAGACGGAGCTGATCCTCAAGAGCCGTCGGGTGATACCTGGGTATCTGATGGACGCTGGGTTTAAATTCCGATTTCCGCGTTGGGCTGAAGCGGCCGTCGATCTTGTGCGACGCTGGCAGGCGGCTAGCGAAGGTCTACTCGTGCCGTAGCGCGTCGATCGGATCGAGAAGCGCTGCTCGCCGCGCTGGATAGTAGCCGAAGATGATTCCAACAAGCGCGGAAAAGCAGAACGAAAGCAGCACAGCCGATGGCGCTACGAGAATGTTCCACCCCCCGACTGAGCTGGCGAGCAAGGACGCTACGACCCCAAGCGCGATGCCGATAACTCCACCGATGCACGACAGCGTAAGCGCCTCGATCAAAAATTGCGTCAGAATGTGTCGCGCATGCGCCCCGACGGCGAGCCTGATTCCTATCTCCCTCGTTCGCTCGGTGACTGAAACCAGCATAATATTCATGATCCCGATTCCGCCGACAATGAGTGAAATAGTTGCAATGCTCGCCAGCAGGAGTGACATGATCTGCGACGTTTGAGTGAACGCCTGTTGGACGTTGGATATATTGCGTACCGAGAAGTCGTCAGGTTGATTCGGCGTGAGATGATGCCGCAACCGCAACAAACGGGTCGTTGCAGCAACAACCGAGTCGACGATGTCGGTTGAAGTCGCGGAGATGACGATGGAGTTCAACCAGTTGTTACCGGTTATGCGGGTCTGCAGCGATGTGATTGGAATAACGACTTGGTCGTCTTGATCGCGGCCGAATCCGCTTTGACCTTTCGCTTTGAGCACGCCGATGACGGTAAACGGCACTCGCTTAGCGACGATAACGGCTCCTATCGCATTACCCGACGGGAAGAGGTTGGCCGCGACCGTGCTTCCGAGTACCGCTACCTTGCCAGCGTCGCGCTGCTCGTCTGGCGTGAAAAACCGGCCTTGCGCCAAGGTCCAGTTTTGAACCCGCGGCCAGTCCGAACTTACCCCAGAGACACTCGTCGCCCAGTTCGCGTTCCCCGCGACGACCTGGGCGCTCGTCCCCGACTGGGGCGATACACCGGCTACGCCTGGGATCAGGTGCGCGATTGCGGTTGCGTCGTCAAGCTTGAGCGACTCCCTGGCTCCGGCACCGAGAGCAACGCCACCCGTGGTCGTGCTTCCCGGCACGACGATGACGAGGTTGCTACCCAGGCCTTGCAATTGCGCGGCAACTGCCGCACGAACGCCGGCACCAATGGCCAGCGCAGTGATCACGGCGGCAACGCCTATGATGATGCCAAGCATGGTGAGCAGAGACCGCCCTGCGTTACGTGCGAGCGCGTCCCACGCGATCCGGAAGAGCGCACCGATGCTCACGGCGCTGCTCCGCTGTGGACCGGGCTCGAATGAGGGCTATCTTCAACGATGCTTCCATCGTGGAACGAGACCACGCGTCTCGCGGTTGCGGCAACTCCGGGGTCATGAGTCACGACCACAATCGTGATGCCGCGCTGCGCATTAAGCTGCGTGAAGAGCGACATGATGTCGGAACTGCTGCGCGAGTCCAAGTTACCGGTCGGTTCGTCGGCCAGAATAAGTAAAGGATCGTTGACGAGCGCGCGGGCAATCGCAACGCGTTGCTGCTGGCCGCCCGAAAGTTCGTTAGGTCTATGGTGGGCTCGATCTGCAAGCCCGACTGCGCTCAAAGCTGCGTGGGCTCGGCGAGTACGTTCTTCAGCGCCTATTGCCGCATAAAGGAGAGGGAGTTCCACGTTTTCTTGAGCGGTCGTGCGCGAAAGCAGATTAAAGCCCTGAAAAACAAAACCGATAAATTTGTTTCGCACGTCGGCGAGTTCGTCTTTCGTCAAACGCGAGACGTCACGTCCATCGAGCAAGTACGAACCACTCGTCGGCCGGTCCAAGCATCCCATCATATTCATGAAGGTAGACTTACCCGAACCCGATGGCCCCATCAGAGCGACGAACTCACCCCTGCCGACCGTGAGCGAGATGTTGTTGACTGCGACAAGCTCCTCAGAGCCCGTGTGGTAGATTTTGGTCAGGTTGTGAGTCTGGATGATCGGTCCGCTGGCATCCGCGAGGGAGCCTTTCTGGCCGAGCGGCTTAGCCACCACCGCGTCCGCCGAACATACTAGGTCGCGCCGGCGCCTTATTGGCTCCCGTGCTCGCGACAACAACCTTGTCGCCCTCATGGATATCACCGGAGGTAATCTGCACGTTTTGGCTATCACTATATCCAATGATTACATTTACCGGTTGCGCTTTGCCCTGGTGGAGCACCCAGATGGTTACCTTTGACCCAGGAGCTCCGGCGACCGTATTGGCCGCAGACGCGGCGCTGCTATCAGGTCTGTACAAGAGCGCCGCTGCCGGCACAGTGAGGACGTGGTGGCTCGCCGCCACGTCGATCGCGATTGTCGCCGTCATACCAGGCATGAGGCGCGCGGATTCATCATGCAGCGAAATGATCGCGTCATACGTGACGACATTGTTGCTAACATTGGGATTGACGCGGATTTGTTGAACCGTGCCGCGGAATATGACGTTGGGGAATGCGGGTACTGACACATGTGCGGTTTGACCGACTCGGAGTTGACCAACATCGGCTTCGTCGACCGAGGCATCAATCTGCATGTTCTTGAGCGTGCTGGCGATGATGAACAAAGTTGGGGTCTGGAACGACGCAGCGACGGTTTGGCCAACACTGACGTTGCGCGAGACGACAATGCCGTCGATAGGACTGCGAATAACCGCTCGAGTCAAATTGTAATTAGCGCTTTGAACTTGGCCGCGCTGCGCCTGAGCCTGCGCTTGAGCGGCCGCGGCTTGCCGCGTTGAGCCCTGGTACTGCGCAACGGCTGCGGCGAGTTGCTGTTTTGCAGCTTCGACACCGGTATCGTTAGCCGTCGCCGTGTTGACATCGGCGTCCACGAGACTCTGCGCGATGAATCCTTGTGACAAGAGGTTATGGTCGCGCTCAACCGTGAGATGGCTCAGGTTAGCTTGCGCGACAGCCTTATCGAGATTCGCACGTGCCGTCGCAATGTTTGCTGCAGCCTGCTGCGTCGAGCTGAGGGCTGCGCCCGCAGTCGCCTGTGCAGCTTCGTAGTTTGCGCTTGCTTGTTGAAGCGCGGCAGCAAATAGAGTTGGATCAATGACAGCGAGGATTTGATCCTTGCGAACCTTTGAATTGTAGTCGACGCTCAGCGCTTCAATGGTCCCCGAGACTTGGGTCCCTACGTTGACTTCGTTTACCGGGTTAACCGTACCGGTCTCATTGACCAATGCTTGAATATCGGCGTACTTAGCGGGAGCGGTAACGTACGATGTCCTGGCATGTGATGATGAACAGCGGGAAATGACAAGGCCAATGATCAGCAGGACAGCCACTGCGGCGGACATCCAAGCAAGGCGACTCTTTAACGAGCTCGGTTCTTTCATATCTTTTCAATCAAGAAACGAGATGACGCGGTCTGGCATTACCAATAATAGTGTGCGCGCGAACGTTTTTCGGCGCTTTTCCAGACAATACCCACAATTCTCTTTCGCGGTTGAAAAAAGTGCGGTCAAATTTCCCAGGTGGTTCTCAGGCTAGGCGTACAACTAGTTAACGCATGAGCACGCCACAAACGGGCATCTTTTCACTCGGGGATGCCTCGCACAGCTTTATGGAGTTCGCAGTGCGAAGCGGCACCGCGGCCACGAGCGTGGTGTCTGCAGTCGCCCAGATTCACGATCCCGAGCGGACGATTAGCGGCGTCAACCTCGTCGTCGGTTTTCGGCCGGAGCTTTGGCGCAGCGCCGCACCGGACGACGCGCCGGACGCCATCTCGTTCAAGCACGACCTCATCGGGCCAGACGGATACTCAATGCCTGCAACGCAAGCCGATCTCTTCTTCTGGGTCGCGGGGGCTTCGTACGATAATGTCTTCGACGTCGCCACAGGTATCGTCGACAATCTGAAGCAGACAGCAACGCTTGCGCGAGAGGTGAACGGTTGGTCGTACCAGCGTAATCGCGATCTCACTGGGTTTCAGGACGGAACCGAAAATCCAAGTTTAGTCGACGCGCCTGAGGTCGTTCTTATTGCCGATGGTGAACCCGGCGCGGGCGGTAGTATCTTGCTCTTTCAACTGTGGCAGCACGATGCTGATGCGTGGCGTGCGCTATCCGTCGGTGCGCAAGAGCGCGTCATCGGGCGCACGAAGGCGGAGAGCATCGAGTTTGATGAAAGCCGCATGCCGAAAGATTCGCACGTGACCCGGACCACGCTCGATGAAGACGGTCAGGAACTTAAGATTTTTCGGCGCAACACTCCGTACGGCAGCGTCAGCAATCATGGTACGGTCTTCGTCGGCTTCAGCAAGCAACAGCACCGGCTCCAGCGGATGCTGGAGCAGATGGCGGGGATCGGAGACGGTGTGCGTGACGCGCTCACGCGCTTTTCGGTACCGCTTACTGGTTCGTACTATTTCGTTCCGGCGCTCTCGACGTTAGCGCGTTTCGCGGTTCCCAAGGACTGAAAATGAAATTCGTCGATTGCAGCGGCGGCAAGCAACGCGCGAACCGGGATTGTGCTACAATAAGGCCACAGACTTTAGGGCGCGGACTGGCGAACAGGAGGTTCAATCGTGCTCGTAAACATTGAGCTGCGCAAGGCAGCGAGCCTGGGGCTCGCGCTGGTCGCAGCGCTCGGCTTTACTCTAATACAAATGATCCCGGCGGCCGCGCAAGAACGGGCCACCCAACAGCAACGGCCTCCCGTGCAAGCTTTGCCAGGGGCACATCAATACCACCCGGGGCTCCCGAACCGGTTTAATGGCGTACCGGAGTGGCCTACTCGTCAAGCGTTCCCGATTATGCAAATGTGTGCCGGAGCTCCGTATTCACCTTTTTACGGTCCACTTTCAGGCTCACCAATCGCAACCCAAACCTCGGCGTTTCAATGGACCGACAATGGGATGCAAGGCAGCCTAAGCGGTCCTGACAACCTGTCATGGTTCGGTGCCGGCGGCATGCAAGCGGCGTGGTGGTCGTATCCGTACGCAACTACGAATCCGGCGCTATCGTCGTGCGGCGGTTTCCAGGGTTTCCAGGGCTTCCAGGGGTGGGGCCCCTAGAATCCCGTCACACAGTCGTTCGCTCAGCCGGCTGAAGCTCTTTGGTTGTTGATGGGACCCTTCGCCGTGAGACAAAGCGGCCGCCGAAGCGCCGCGCGACCCACAGGTAAAGGGTCGGAACAACTAAGAGCGACAAAAAAGTCGATGTAATCAGTCCGCCGATCACCACGGTGGCAAGCGGTGCTTGGGTCGAACTTCCCGCTTCTATACC
>DASZFB010000220.1:0-7186 GCA_035940275.1 Candidatus Eremiobacteraceae bacterium
AGCAAAGTGGCACAGCGCGGGCGATTCACGTCAAATCTGCCGGACGTGCACCACTTGCCATACGCAACCTGCTATCGCTGCCCGTATAAAATGTCATATCCAAGCTGCGATATCTGGTGCGCGCGCATTTTAGAAGAGCTCTATTTCAAACAGCTTATCCCACCTGATGAGGTATCCGCAATTTTTGTCGAGCCAATCCAAGGCGAGGGCGGGTACATCGTGCCGCCGCCTGAGTTCATCCAGATCATCCGCGATATCGCCGAGCGCTACGGCATCGCGTACGTTGACGATGAAGTTCAAGCCGGCATCGGCAAAACCGGCAAAATGCTGGCCATCGAACATCACGGCGTCACCGCGAACTGCACGTCCATTGGGAAGGCGGTCGGCTCTGGTGTCGCAGTGGCGGCGCAGGTGCTAGACGCCGACTTGGACTTTGGCGTGCAAGGAGCGCACTCGAACACGTTTGGTGGCAACGGCGTCGCACTCGCGGCGGTCAAGGCGACGCTTGACGTCATGAAAGAAGAGCGCCTTGTGGAGCGCGCCGCCGAACTTGGCGAATATTTCATGGGGCGTTTGCTCGAGCTCCAAGAGCGCCACACCTCCATCGGCGACGTGCGCGGCAAGGGGCTCATGCTGGCGATCGATTTCGTTACCGATCGCACCACTCGGACGCACGACACTGCTATGCGCGATCGAGTGTTGGCCCGCTGTTTCGTGCACGGGCTCATGCTCTTGCCGGCCGGATTCTCAGCGCTGCGGTTTACGCCGGCACTCGTGGTCGATCGCTCGCAAATAGACCATGCAATAGCAGTGCTCGACACGTCGATTCGGGAAGCGTAACGAACGGTCGACAAGGTCGACCGCGACATGCCCTTCGAGGGGAAGTGCGTGGAGCTACACGAGGCATTTGCTAGTGAACTCTGCGGCCGGCCGGTTGAGCTTTTAACCGGGACGGTGCGCTCGCGCATCGGCCGCGTGGATGACATCGCGGTTGCCGGATCCGAAAGCTTCCCTCCCGTTGTAGGTCTTTACGTCAAGGGCTTCGATAACGTCGTCCGTTACGCGCCGTTTTCCAGCATCGTCTCAATTACCGACTACGAAGTAACGGTCAATGCAGCGCCACTCGAAGGCTCGAGCGCTCCGGTAGTCATCGACGAGCTACTACTCCGCAAAGACCTGCTGGACAAACAGATCGTTGATGTCGATGGACATAAAGTTGTACGCGTGAACGACATTAAACTCGCACCGGCCGGCGACTACCTACGCGTTATCGCCGCCGATGTCGGCCTACCCGGCCTGTTGCGGAGACTCGGATTGCGATACCTCGGGGATCGCTTGCTAAATCGGGTGCCTGCGCGGGGGATCGGTTCCGCTCTCATTTCGTGGGATGCGGTGCAGCCGCTGCACCTCGAAGGTCCAGGCGAAGCGCTCCATCTGCGGGTACCCCAGGACAAGATCGACCGCATCCACCCCGCAGACCTTGCGTCAATCATCCAAGAACTCGCGACGGTGGATCAAGCCTCGCTCATCGGCTCGCTCGATGAAGAGACAGCGGCCGACGCTCTTGAGCAGCTGCCGGTCGATACGCAACTCTCTATCCTTGAAGATCTCCACCCAGACCGTGCGGCGGACATTATCGAAAACATGACGCCTGATGATGCGGCAGACTTGCTGGGTGAGGTCGACACCGACAAGCAACAAGAAATCCTCGAGCGCATGGAGCCCGAAGAGGCAAAAGACGTCCGCGAACTTATGGCTCACCCCGAGGAAACCGCGGGCGGTTTGATGACAACGGAGTATTTGCAGCTGCCGCCCGGATTGACCGTCGCCCAGGCCTTCGAGCACATCCGTTCAGCGGCCGAAGATGCCGAACTCGTGTACTATGTGTACGTGCTCGATGCGCAGGAGCATATTTTGGGTGTTGTGTCCTTAAGGGAACTGATCAAGGCAGACCCTGGGTCACACATCTCGGACATCGCCATCGACGACGTGGTGACCGTGGATTTAGAGACGCCACGCGAGGAAGTCGCGAGCACGATCGCCCGTTACGATTTTGTCGCAATCCCGGTGGTCGACGCCGACGGTCGCATGCAGGGCATCGTCACGGTCGATGACATTATCGACGTGTTGCTGCCGGAGAAGATGCGTAAGATGCTGCCCCGGGTGGGTAAGTCGCGCTTGAAATCAAGGCTCGCGGGCAGTAAACGGTAGGACCGCTCACGCCGGAGCGGCAAACGGGCCCTTATGGAGGCAGTCGAGACAGCCGAGGGCCAAAGGCATCTGAAGCGCGTCGGATTGTGGCGCTCGCTCCTGATGTTTTTGTCCATCGTTGGGCCTGGGATGATTACCGCCAACATCGACAACGATGCGGGCGGCATCGCCACCTATTCGCTTGCCGGTTCGCAGTTCGGGTTTGCATTCTTGTGGTTGCTCATTCCGGTGACGATTGCTCTCATTGTCGTCCAGGAAATGTGCGTTCGCATGGGCGTCATCACGGGTAAAGGCTTGGCTGACTTAATCCGCGAGCAATTCGGCGTTCGCATCACGCTGTTCGTCATGGTGAGCCTGCTCATCACCAATCTTTTTACGACCGTAGCAGAGTTTGCCGGCGTCGCCGCAAGCGCTGACGTCCTCCACGCCTCATTTCCCATCGTTATCTTCACCCGGTTCTTCGCGGTCGTGGCTGCGGCGATCTTTGTGTCGCTGCTCGTGTTGCGCGGTAGTTACAAGTCGGTTGAGAAGATCTTTTTACTCGCCTGCCTTATTTACTTTACCTACATCATTTCCGGCCTGCTGGCAAAACCGGACTGGCCGGTTGTGGCTCACCAGACATTTGTTCCCACGTTCTCTTGGACGTCAGCCTACCTCGCCATGTTCATCGGCGTCATAGGAACGACGATCGCACCCTGGATGCAATTCTACATCCAGTCGTCTGTTGTTGAAAAAGGTGTCAAACCTCGTGAGCTGCGTTTTTCCCAAGCCGACGTCATCGTTGGCTGTTTCATAACGGATATCGTCGCATACTTCATTATCGTTGCCTGTGGCGCAACGCTCTTCATCCATCACATCAACGTCAGCGACGCAGGGCAAGCGGCACTTGCACTCGAGCCACTCGCCGGTAAGTATGCCGGCATCCTCTTCGCCATCGGCCTGCTCAACGCGTCACTGTTCGCAGCGTCCGTGCTGCCGCTGTCAACCTCGTATTCCATTTGTGAGGCCTTCGGCTTTGCATCGGGTGTTGGCAAGCGCTTTGCGGAAGCCCCGATTTTCTTCGGCTTGTATCTCGGTATCATTATCTTCGGAGCGCTCTCGGTTCTCACTCCCGGCGCGCCGCTGCTCGCCATCATCTTCTGGTCGCAAGTCGTCTCCGGCATGCTGTTGCCGGTCGTGATCATCTCGATGTTGCGCCTCATTAACAACCGCAGCCTGATGGGCGACCACGTCAATAACCCTTCCTTCAACTTTGTCGCCTGGGTGACGGCCATCGGTCTCATTGTCGTCACCGCGGCGTACCTCGTCGTAACGATCTTTCATATCGGGTCATGACAGCAGACGAACTTGCATCGCTGAGTGAAAAAGCGGCTCGCATCATTGCCGGCGGCGGAGGCCTTAAGGCGATCGCGCAGCTGCTTGCGGATGCGTTCCAAGGCGCGGTGCTCATCGAGGACGATCAATGGCGGCACCTCGCGCTCGCTGAAGCCAAAGGCCGCGTAGGCCCGCTGCCGCCATCTTTCTCGAGCTTCTATCTCGACGCCGGGAAGCGCGGTGAAAATGGTGCAGTCGTACGCAGCACAATCTCCGACTCGCTGCACGCACTGTGCGCACAAATGCCGGGGCAAAGCGATGCAGAGGCGGGACCCGGCTATGTGACACTCTTCCTCCGCGGCAAGACAACCGGCGATGCGGCGCCTGCATTGCGGGTGGCGGCGAGTGCGGCTGCAGTCGAGTACTCGCGACGGGGCGCTGGGCGCGGTCAAGTACGTCGCGCCTTCTGGGAGCAATATCTTGGCGGTGAGATCACCGATGCCGCCGTTCTGAAAGCACAAGCCTCGACGGCCGGCGTTGCGCTGCCACCATCCTTTCTCGTCGGAGTTTTCGATCTCGAGGGCTCTGCGGCGCACAACTGTCGAGACATCGTGCATCAAGCCCTGGCACCGGCCGAGGCGGTGTGCCCTCTTGCCGACGCCGGCAACCAAGTCGTCGCGCTCTTTCCGATCCGCCATAAAGTTGATGTCGCGCGCGTGCGCCAAGCCGCCGCAAATGCCGCTCGCGACTTGCCTCAATCCGGCGCTGCAAAATCAGTGAACTGCGGCATCGGTTCGTTTCACGCAGATCTGCTTGAGGTTCCGCTCACGTTGCGAGAGGCGCGACTAGCGCTTTCCCTTGGCAGGAGACTTTTCGGACGAGGCGCCGTTGCCGTGTATCCCGACTTGGGTATCTACGCCCTCCTGCACGCGGGTGCCGATCGCGATTCGTTCGTTGCGTTTGCCGAATCGCTCGTCGAACCGTTGCAGTCCTACGACCGCAAGCACAAGACCGATCTCCTTGCAACCTTGCAGCTCTACTTCGACGTGGGGGAAAACGTTAAAGAGGCAGCCGAGCGGCTCTCCGTCCATCGCCACACGATCTTCTACCGGCTCAACCAGATCTCGCAGATCTTAAAAACGGATTTGAGGACTCCCAAAGGCCAGCTCTCGCTGCGCGCTGCGCTCGCAATTCGGCAGATGAACTTGCGCGAGGACATTCATGACTAAGCGCGATTTGGTTAAACGAGCGAAGGATGCCGGCGTCGCGCTGATTCGCTTGCAGTTTAACGACATCCACGGCGTCACGAAAAACGTCGCGCTGCCGATTGGCGAACTTGAAGCTGCGCTGGAAGCCAAGGTAGCGTTCGACGGGTCGTGCATCGAGGGTTTCGTGCGCCATGAAGAGTCGGACATGTATCTCGCGCCCGATCCCAACACGTTTGCGATACTCCCGACCATTCCGTCGCAGCCGCTGCAAGCGCGTCTGCTCTGCGACGTGCACAATCCTGACGGTTCGCCTTTCGAGGGCTGCACGCGCAGTACGCTGCGCCGAGTACTCGAAGAAGTCAAAGCTGAGGGCTTCACGCCGCAAGTGAGCGCTGAGCTTGAATTCTTCCTCTTCGAGCAATCGCGCGACGGCCAGCCGGCGACTGCAACCTCGGACCGTGGATCGTACTTCGATCTCAGTCCCATCGATCGCGGCGATCAGGCTCGCTGCGATGTAGCGTTGGCGCTCGAAGAGATGGGCATTCGCGTGGGGTCGACGCATCACGAAGTCTCGCACGGCCAACACGAGATTGACCTCAACTTTATGGACGCGTTGGCGCTCGCCGACGCGATCTCAACTGCCCGCGTCGTCGTCAAGACCGTTGCTGCACGTCACGGCCTCAACGCCACATTCATGCCGAAGCCGTTTGTCAATCAGGACGGCAGCGGCTTGCACATCTCGCAATTCCTCACGCGCGACGGCGCCAACGCCTTTTACGCCGGTGAGGCCGACAGCGCGGCAAGTTTGAGCGAAGTCGGTCTCTCGTACGTTGGAGGGTTGCTCGCGCATGCCCGCGGCTTTACGGTCGTCACCAACCCAACCGTGAACTCGTACAAGCGGCTCGTGCCAGGTTATGACGCGCCCTCATTCGTGCAGTGGTCGCAGCGTGCGAAAAGTGCGCTCGTGCGTGTGCCCGCCGCGGCGGATACAGACGTGCGAGTCGAATTGCGCTCACCCGACCCGTCGTGCAACCCCTATCTTGCGTTGGCGTGCATTCTCAAGGCCGGCTTGGACGGTGTCCGCCGCAAACTTGTCCCGGGCGATCCGGTTGAAGTGGCGGTCTTCGCGCTCAGCGATGACGAGCGTGCGGCTCTTGGAATCGAACAGCTGCCGTTGTCGTTGCAGGAGGCGGTATTCGCGCTTGATGACGACCCGATCATCCGCGCTGCGCTCGGCGATCACAGCTATCTTCGTTTACGCGAAGCCAAGCTCGCGGAGTGGGAAACCTACCGCATGCAGGTGCATCCGTGGGAATTGGACGCCTATCTTAGCTTGTAGTTAACGCGTCACGCCTGACTCTGACGCCATCTTAAGAAGCGTGGTTACTGTTTTCCAATTTCTGGTCGTTGCGCCAACGGCAAGCTTCTTCTCGAGAGTATTGTTCCCGAACTTTGTCCTGCCGTACCCGTCAGGACAGTACAGGTAGACGGCGTGGTCGGCACCATGAAACCGATCCGGTCCGGCGGCGATGCTCTCGAGAGTCTTATGCGTGTTCGTTGCCGGTCGTTCTGATAAGAATGTGACATGGAGCTTGGATACGTCGATCTGCTTGTTCTTCGGGAATGGATTGTTCCTCACGATTTTCTCAAGCTCTTGCGGCGTTTTGAGAACGATCGAAACGGAGAAGCCAAATTCGCGCCGTATTTTTTCGCCGATCTTTGCCGACAGGCGAGCTGGAGATTGCTTCGCGGCCTGAAAAACAACGTTGCCACTGGCCACGTAGGTTGTGACGTGACGAAAGCCCAGCGACTCGAACGACGAGCGCAACCGATCCATCTTGACGATCTTGCGACCGAGCACGTTGATCCCACGTAGCATCGCGATATATGTTGGCATGGCGAGACCGGTTCGGTTTTGCCGCTCTAGGTCCGTTTACGCGGGAATATTCGCGTTTACAGATGCACGTAATCGCGCGCTCTCCACCGCGATACCGGCAAGCTGGGCGAAAACTTCGATCGTCCGAATGGTTTCGTCGCGCGGCACGCGCCGGTCTTTGGGGTCGTCTGGAGACAAGACTCCGATGAGCTGGCCGGCCGAATCGAATATGGGGAATAGCAGGAGATCGTTTTCGTGCCAGTCGCCGGGCTGTATGCGCGGCAGTTCGAGCCGGTCCGGATAGCGCGAAACGCCGCCGCTATGATGAAGCTCCATCGGCACGTAGTAGAACGTCTCGCGGACCTTTGTCGCGGGGGTCATGTCCTCGAGCATTTCCTGTGCGGAAACTTCTGCACCCTCCACGTTGCTTGGATAACCGACGGCCGCATGTCTGACGTAGACGTTGCGCAGCGGATCGCGCAAAAGTATCGTCCCTGCTGAGAAACCGAACGTGTCGATCGCAACTTTGAGAATGCGATGCAACATCGTCTTGAGGTTGCGCTCGCGGAAGATCGCT
>DASZFB010000221.1:0-2244 GCA_035940275.1 Candidatus Eremiobacteraceae bacterium
CGGTTGCGCTCACGCCGCAGAGCTCGACAAAGCGCGCCAGCGGCAGCCGCAAGCTTGGTGCGCTGAGAATGGTGGAGACGCCCGCCTCTTGCAGACCCGTCTGGAACGCACCGGCGAGTGCGAGCGCGACGCCGGGTTCTATCCCGAAAATAACTCCCCGATCTGTTGCGACGACCGCGTCACTGAGCTCGCTTTCGCTGCGCGCCGAAATAGCGACCACCGGGATCACGCCGGCCGCGTTGGCAAGCAGCGCGCAGATCGCGGGCGCGAGCCGGCGTCTTGCTGCTTCGCCGATGAGCGCAGCATCTTTCGTGTGCTCCGCCTCATCCGCGATGGTTTCTAGAATCGCCACGAAATCGCGAATCGAAACGCGCTCTCGCGCCAGGTGTTGCAGCACGCGTTGCACGAGCCCGAGGCCGGCGAGCTCGGGCACCACGCCCTTGATCGCTGCCGGATTGGTGCGCCGCACGTGGTCGAGCAGCCATTGCACTTCTTGGCGACCCAACAACGCTGCGGCGTGTTCGCGTGCGACGACTCCAAGTCTGCTCGTGAGCACCGCGATCGGATCGACGACGACCGCTTCCTCGTGGTCACCAGGCGAAGTCCTCGTTGGCAGCCATTTCGCGTCGCAACCGGTGACAGGATCTGTCGTCGCCTCTCCCGGGAGTCGTGAAAGCGCGTTCGGCGAACCGAGGGCCAACGCGCGATCGGGATGCAGCTGGCCACGCGCGACGATGCGATCTCGCACGCGAATCGCAAACCCTCGTTGCGGAAGCCGAAGATCATCTCGGATATGGACGCCCGGGAGCACGATGCCAAGCTCCAGCGCCAGCGAACGCCGCAACGCGCCGATCCGCTGCAACAGTGCGGTGCCGGCGGGCTCCTCGAGCAGCGGTAAGAGCGCCTCGCCCAAGTCGATACCAAGTTGCTCAACGCCCAGCAAGGCGACCGCCCCTTCTGGTTTGCCGGACTCCACTCGTTTGCGCTGGCGCTCAGATGCCTCGTTGAGCTCCCGGCGACGTTGATCCGCGCGCTCGGCTGCGCGACTCGCCGCCAGCCCCAAGCTGCCGAGTATGCCAAAGGCCACGTGGGGGAGCCCAGGCACCAGCGCGAGGACGAGCATGGCGATGCCAACGGTGCGAAGCGACGAAGGATGCGCGAGCGCCTGTCGCAAGAGGTCCTCGCCAAGGCTTTGATCCGAAGACGCGCGCGTGACGATAATGCCCATCGCAGTCGACAACAAGAATGCCGGTAGGGTGGTGGCCAACGCGTTCCCCACCGAAAGCAGCGTGAACGTCTGCGCCGCCTCAGCGAGTTCCATGTGCTTCATCAAGGTGCCGATGCCGATGCCGGCGACGATATTGATGCCGACGATGACCAGCGCTGCGATCGCATCGCCTCGCACGAACTTGCCGGCACCATCCATGGCGCCGTAAAAGTCCGCTTCCGCTTGAACCGCCGCACGCTTGGCCTTCGCCTCGACGGCGTCGATGACGCCCGCGTGCAGATCGGCATCGATGGCCATCTGCTTACCTGGCATCGCGTCCAGCGTGAATCGTGCTGCGACTTCGGCCACGCGCTGCGCACCGTTGGTGACGACGACCAGTTGAACGACGATGAGAATGACGAACATCAACATGCCGACGACGATGCTGCCGCGCATCACGAAGTCGCCGAACGCGGGGATGACGGTGCCTACGCCGCCTGGATCAGCGCCCTGCGTGAGGATCAAACGCGTCGCGGAGACGTCGAGGCTCAGCCGGAACAGCGTCGCCACGAGCAAAAGCGTCGGAAAGGTCGCGAATTCCAGCGGCTCTCGCAGCGTGAGTGCGATGACGAGGACGACCGCAGCACCCATGATATCGAGCGCGAGAAGCGCGTCGAGCAACCACGGGGCCAATGGTACGACCAGCGTGGCGACGATGGCGAGCACTGCCACGGCGAAAGCTGCGCCCGCGGGTGAGCCCGGTCTCCTCATCGGTCGTCGCTTCCACCCAGCGATCCGCGGGTTTGTAACAACATCGCGAATATCGAGGCGACGGCCGCGTAACATTGCTCGGGAATCGGCTCACCCAGGGATGCGCTTGCGAAGAGCGTGCGTGCGAGCTCGGGTGATTCGATGATCGGCACATCGTGGAGCGCTGCGATCGCATCGCCTCGCACGAACTTGCCGGCACCATCCATGGCGCCGTAAAAGTCCGCTTCCGCTTGAACCGCCGCACGCTTGGCCTTCGCCTCGACGGC
>DASZFB010000222.1:0-8284 GCA_035940275.1 Candidatus Eremiobacteraceae bacterium
CAAGTTCCGGCCGCGTCTGCGCTGAGCCCAATAGCGAATCGAGAGTGTAGGAAGGCGCCTGAGTTTCGAGCGTCTCGGTTGGATTGATGACCGATGCGAGGTTGACGTTCAGCTCGTTTGCAAGCCGGGCATTCGCAAGCAAAGCATTGTTGTGCGATCGAATCTGATTCACGCGCGCATCTGCGAAGGTGACATCAGAGCGCAACACATCGACCTTTGCGGCGGTCCCCGCCGTAAAGAGTTCGTTGGCCGTCTTGAGGTCTTGCGCCGCTACGATGACGGCTTGGTCGGCAACTTGCGCCGATTGTCGTGTTTCGATCAGCGTAAAGTACGCCCGAGTCGTGTCTTGAATGACGGTAGCGCGTAAACCGGCGAGCTGGCTTTGGGTCGCCGCAAGGTTGGCGGCGGCTTGGCCGATCGCAGCTTGCGCGGCGCCTCCAGTGTACAATGCATATTCGAGGGTAGCATTAACGTTATTCACATTTTGGGCCGACACAACCACCTTTTGAATTTTCGGCGGGCCGACGGGCGACGGTGCCGGGAACACAAACGCTCCCTCGCTCTGGGTATGGAAGTAGGAATAGCCAGCGCTGACTTTAGGTTGGAACGCGGAGCGCGCCTGAACTACCTGGGCCTCGGCAGACTTTTCGTCAGTGAGCGCCGACTGGTAGGTAAGGTTGTTGCCGAGCGCGAGTTGCACGGCCGCTCGCAACGAGAGCGACAGCTGCGGAGCCGGTGGAACAGGTGTCGGCTGCGCCAGCGTAACGACTGGATCGGCGAGGATGCCCGACGTCAAAAGGACACAAAGGATCGAAACGGCGTTTTTCGCATGCACGGTTGGTACCTCAATACGGCTAATATAGTTTAGCGCCATATTATTAAGTGCTTTACTATTTTCCCTGCGCCTAGCAATAACTATTCCCATCAATCAAGGCTTTCATGAGTGAGTCTAAGAACGAGCGAACTCCGATGTTCGCGAATCTTCAAGAGTTCGTCGCCGATCTGCGCGCCCGCGGCGAGCTGCATCAGATTGACGCGCCGGTCGACCCCAAGCTCGAAATCACCGAAATCGCCGATCGCTGTGTCAAGCATCCTTCAGGTGGGCCGGCCCTCTTTTTCACGCACGTCAAAGGATCGGAGTTCCCGCTCCTGATCAATGCCGTGGCAACGCAGCAACGGATGGCCCGTGCACTTGGCGTCGAGCGGCTGGACGAAATCGGCGATCGAGTCCGAAACCTTCTCAAGCTGGCGCAGCCACCCAGCGGACTGTCTGACAAGCTTGGCGCGTTGCTACGCCTCGGCGAACTCGCGAGCCTTGCGCCAAAGATAGTCCGGTCTGCACCCTGTCAGGAAATGATCTTTGAAGCCGACCGCGTCAAACTGCACGATCTTCCTGTTCTGACAACGTGGCCTGAGGACGGCGGTCCCTTCATCACCTTGCCGCTCGTCTTTACAAAAGATCCGGTGACTGGATCGCAAAACGTCGGGATGTATCGCATGCAAGTGTATGACGAACGAACGACGGGCATGCATTGGCAGCGGCACAAACATGGACGCGAGCATCAAGATTCCGCCGGCAAAGACGCGCGCATGCCAGTGGCCGTCGCGATCGGCGCCGACCCTGCGACCGTGTACGCCGGAAGCGCGCCACTGCCTGGTGGCATCGACGAGATGCTGCTCGCCGGCTTCGTGCGCGGTAAGAGCGTGCCGATGATCGGGTGCAAGACCGTCGACATAAAAGTTCCAGCGGAAGCTGAGTTTGTGCTCGAAGGTTATGTCGATAATGCCGAGCTGCGGCGCGAAGGTCCATTCGGCGACCACACCGGCGTGTATTCACTCGCAGACGACTATCCGGTTTTCCACGTGACCTGCCTTACGCGGCGGCGCGATCCGATTTACTGGACGACGGTCGTCGGAAAGCCACCCATGGAGGATTACTGGCTGGGAAAGGCAACGGAGCGACTCTTCCTTCCGTTACTCCAGCAAATGATGCCTGAGGTTGTCGAATACAATTTCCCGGCCGAGGGCATTTTTCAGAATCTCGTCATCGTTGCGATTCGCAAACGGTACCCCGGCCATGCTAAGAAAGTGATGTACGGATTGTGGGGTCTCGGCCACATGATGATGCTGACGCGCAACATCCTCGTCGTCGACGCCGACATCGACGTGCATAACGTCAGTGAGGTTGCGTGGACCGCGCTCAACAATGTCGACGCAGGTCGAGACCTCGTGCTCGCGCCTGGCCCGGTTGACGCACTCGACCATGCAGCTCCCCTGCCCGCACTGGGCACAAAACTCGGCATCGACGCGACCCGCAAGTCAGCCGAGGAAGGCTACTTGCGAGAATGGCCGGGTCCTATCGTCATGAGCGACGAGGTCAAGCAGGCGGTGAGGCAGCGTTGGCAAGAATTTGGGCTTGACCAGCAATTGCTCAAACCATGATAACAACACTGCGCCGCCTCATTGAAGAAATCAAGATCGAGCACACGCTTTTTGCGTTGCCGTTTGCGTACGTGGGAGCTATCCTAGCCGCTCGCGGCATTCCCTCGCTCCACGTGCTCATCTGGGTGACGGTTGCAGTCTTGGGCGCGCGCACCGCGGCGATGGCTGCCAACCGGCTGCTCGACGCCCGAATGGATGCGCGCAATCCGCGGACAGCGCAGCGTCTCGTGGCGTCAGGCCGTTTGCCCGCGTCGACGATGCTATGGGCGATCGTCGCCGGCCTGCTCGTGCTCGGCATCGCGGCCTGGCAACTCAACCCGCTGTGTCTTGCGCTCCTACCCATCGGCGGCGCAGCCGTGCTGGTGTATCCGCTCGTGAAGCGTTGGACATGGGCTGTGCACTTTGTGCTCGGCGCGGTCGATGGCTTGGCGCCACTTGGTGCGTGGATCGCGGTTACCGGCAAGTTCGAGCCTGCGGCGTTCGTGCTGTTCGCAGCAGTCACACTGTGGGTCGCCGGCTTTGACATTCTCTACGCGCTCATGGATCGCGAGTTCGATCTCCGCGAGGGCGTGCGATCGATCCCCGCGGCGTTTGGACCCGCAACCAGCCGAATGCTGCCCGCGCTTCTGCACGCGCTCGTTATCGCCGCGCTTGCGCTGCTCGGTTTCGTTGTCGGCGTACATCCATTATACTGGCTGGGTGTCGCTTTCGCCGGTGTGCTCCTGTTCTACGAACGCCGCCTCATTATACGCCAAGACAATCTCCCGTCGCTCAACGCGGCAATTTTCAACGCCAACATGATTTTCTCGGTCGCCTTTTTTCTCTCAACTATCGCGTCGGTCGTTACGGCCTAAGGAATGCTCATGTCTTCATTTAATCTCACCTCGCGAATCGTCTCGCTCCTCGTCGTTCTCGCGTGTGCGCTGCTTGTGCCGCGTGCAGCAGGCGCAGCTCAAGACGAATTCCCGCCGTATGCAAAACAGGTTCAGATTGCAGTTGTTGCGCCGCTGTCGGGCCCTGAGAAACAATTCGGGTGGGACCTCTCAGCAGGTGTGCAGGCAGCGGTCGATGACGCAAACCACGCTCGCGGCCTGACGGATTTCGCGTGGTTCATGACGAGCTTCGACGATCAAAGTGATCCTGGCATCGCCGAACAGCAGGCGCAATTCGTTCTCGTCGACCCAAAAAATGCGATCGTCATCGGTCACCTCGGTGGCCAAGAAACGTTCCTTGCGCTGCATGTCTATCATGAGGCAGGTATCCCACTCATTATCCCTACCTCATCGCTCTCTGCACTTACGCAACAAGGTTACAAAGACGTGTTCCGCCTATGCGCGCCCGACACGCTCGAAGGAGCGCTTGCCGCACGTTACGCCGAGCGCAATCTCAAGCCCACGAAAGTTGCGGTCGTCTGGGAACAAAACGATTATGGGAACAACACGGCGACAACTTTCGTCAACTACGCAGCGGGTGCCAAGGGGTTCAAGACGACGGACTACTCGTTCGACGTTGACCTCAAAAATCTCAAGGATCAAGTCGCCAAGGTGGCCGCAGATCAGCCGGACCTCATGTACGTCACGGGTCGCGGCGATCTCATGGCAAAAGTCATCGTCGCACTGCGAAAGGCCGGGGTCACTGCACCCATTCTGGGAACGAGCCCCTTCTACAGCGACGCCCTGCTGCAGGACAAAGCGTACAAGTCGGCCCTTGATGGGATAACCGTCGGCACGTGCGTTCCACCAGTTGCGCTCATGCCCAACGCGCAGCAATTCCAGCAGCGTTTTCAGGCGCAGCACGGGCGGCTGTCATCATATGCGCTCTTCGGGTACGTGGCTGCCCAGATTGCGATCGATGCCGCGGTTCAGGGCCGCAGCGCTGAGAAGGCGTCCCTCATCCGACAAATCCAAAACGGAATATTCCCGACGGCGATCGGACAGCTGTCATTTCGCCCGAACGGCGATCCGTCGGAGCCGAACTTGTACTTTTATAAGGCAGACTCGGGCAGCTTCAAGTACCTCGGATCGGCGTTACCGAATCCGGCGGTGCTGCGTTAGCCTTTTTTGCCGACGACCTTCTTGAGTCCAGGTGCGCTTCCGGCGTGGAAGCCGACCGTCTGGAGTGACGCGGCGGCGAGCAGCGCCTTCACTTCGTCTTCCTTATGGTACTGCCGGCAGCGAGCGAACTGACGCATCTTACCGTTGGACGGCACGATGTACGAGCGTACGACTTCGGACTTTGCGTCGCTGTCATACAACCGTTCGTCAAGCTGCAGATGGCCGCCGTCGACGAAGAGTGATGCATCCGCGGACACGAAGCGCCACGTACGAACGTCACTCGGCTTCACCGAAGCCTCGTCGAGAAACTCGGCGACGAACATTCCGCCAGGAACGAGTGCGCGGCCGATTCGCGTCAAAAGATCTTTGGCAGCCGACGGGCTAAAGTCGGAGAGTCCGGCGCACGTCAGATAAGCTGCATCGTACGCATCTTCAAAAGAAATACTGAGCGCATCAACTTGCCGGTAGTCGACGGCGAGCCCGAGGTTGCGTGACGTTTCGCGCGCGAGATTGACTGGGCCAGGCCCGTTATCGATACCGGTCATTTTGCAACCGCGCAGCGCGAGTGCGATCGCGTGGCGGCCGTTGCCCGAGCAGACGTCGAGGACGCGCATCTTGGGCCGAATGTTTAGGAGAGCGATGAGCTCGTCGACTTCTTCGCCTGTTTCTTTCATGCCGTACAGTTCTTGATAGTTCGCGCGACGCACGAAGCGCGCAGAGAACTCATCTTCTGTCCAAGGATACGTCGTCACGTCGACCCACGGTTTGGGCCGGTCTTTGCGACCGGTCGCTGCTAGGACAAGCTCTTCAAGCGCGCTCTGGCCTCCCGCTGCGGTTGGCGGAGCTTGCGGTTGCGGCTGCGGTTGCGATTGCGCAGGCGCACCTGCTTGTGCGGTCGCTGCGGCCGGCGTCGTTTGTGAAGCCGTGGCGGCTGCGGCTGGTGCCCCGTTCGTCGGGGGAGCTTGCGCTGCGGCGCCTTCTGCGGCTGTACTTTGAGTGGTGCTGGCGTTGCCCTCGGCGGCCATGATGTGCGCTTCCCTTCGTATGAAAAGACTGATCAGCCGCCCCGCGACATTAAATCGGGTGGCTTTATATTTTCATCGGCGGCGTGACCGTGCTTATTGAGCCGTCAGTGCTCTGGACGTCGCGGCCTGCAATCGGCTGCGCAGGCAAGCAGTAACCCAGCTCACAGTCGGGGACACCAGGGTCCAGAACATCAGGGCCGCGCGTCTAAGTGAAAAGCCCAGCGAGCGCGTAGCCGAGTGCGGCGCCGCCTAGCGTCGTCATGCCGTTGACACCGTCATTATCAAGCCACGATAGGCCGCCGACAAGGCTGCAGTCAGTTCCGCATTTGACATGCGTCGTCGTTTCGACCACCTGTGCGCAGCGCGTACAGCGAAAACGGCCTTGGAACGCCGCACCTAACATGGAGTCAAAGATGCTGCCGATGAGACCCACGATCGCGCAGAGCGCAATCCAGGAGGGTAGTACAAGAACATCGGCCCGTGCGATGCCCGCAAGTCCGATGATGGCGCCTCCGAGCGGAGCTGCGATCGTTCCAAGCGGTGTGACGCCTCCCGAGGTTCCCGCGGTAACATGTTGCATTGTCGTAATAAGACGGGCCGGGCCACGGAAGAACGCGCCGATCTCAGTCGACCACGTGTCGCCCGACGCCGCAGCAACCGCGCACACCGCTGCAATCAGCCAGCGCGATGCATGCGGCCACCCATAGAGCGAAGCCACGCCGCCGGCAATCGCACACGCGGTAGCGATGCCGCCGTTTGCGACGACTTGCGCGGCGTCGCGCCGCGCATCTTTGGTCGCAAGCGCACGCGCTTTGTCGGCGGTAGCGTTATGCAACCGGCCGAGTGCACTGCCACACGTGAAGAAGATAATGATGGCTGCGGCGACGAGCGCACCGCCGAACGCGAATGTCAGCGCACCGACGATAACCGAAGCAATCGCCCCTGAGACTGTTAACGCGCGAAATCGATAGGCGATAAGTGCGATAACCGTCGCGAGTACAAGTCCCGCGGCGAGACGCTGCGCGATTGCTAGAGCTGAGGTGTCGAATAATAGCGGCATAGTGCATCGACAAGTGCGGGAAACGTCGCAGATTCAGCCGTGACTTCCACATGCAATCCGCGCTCGCGCGCTTCAAAGAGCGTGATTGGCCCAATGCATGCGACGAGCTTCCCTCGCAGTTTCGCCGCGGCGAGATCTTCGCCAAGACCGCGCACGAGGGCGCGCACGGCGCTCGGCGAGGCGAGCGTGATGACGTTGCTGCCGCTGATGTGTGACTCGAGGTCTGCCGGTACGTTCTCGACCGTCGTATAGGCATCAACTTTGGTGACTCTGTGACCAGCCGAGCGCAACTTCGCGGCGAGAACGGGACTCGCATCTTGAGCAGCGACAACGAGGATCGACTGTGGCGTCTTTGTGTGGCGGACTATTGCATCCGCGAGCGCGCTGCTTGAATAAATCTCCGGTATGAGATCCGCTTTTCTGTCGAGGCTTTCCGTGAGCGCTCGCCCAGTCGCAGGACCGACGACTGCAATGGATTGTGCCTGCTTGAGCGGGTGGCGTAGACGGCGAGCAAACGCATCGACACCCGCCGCGCTCGTAAGAACAAGCCAATCGTAGGCATCAGAGGTGTCGACAGCGTGTTGGAGTTCGCGTTCGTTCGGTGGTGGCCCGATGCGGATAAGCGGCACCACCGCGACGTGCGCGCCCTGTTCTTCCAAGAGCCGAACGAGGTGAACGCTTTGATCGGGCGCGCGAGTCACGAGCACCCGGACGCCGTGCAGTGGGCTAGGCGTCTTTTGCAGGGCCGAGCAGCGGCGCAGCTTGAGCATCGAGCTGACGCTGCAAGCGATCGCTGAAAGCGTCGAGGTCGAACACCGCTTGCGCGAGCTGTTCTTCATCGAGCAGCGGACGTTCGCCCACGGTTTCGCGTAGCTTGGCCACCGGAGCGTGCAGCAATTTGTTGATGATGCTGATACTCGCCACGATCACCATTTCGCGCTGCCGGTCGTCAAGCTCGGGCATGCGTGCGAAGAGGCGCTCAATCTCTGTCGAGCGGATCTCCTCGGCCTTGCGCCGCAGCGTCTTGATGACGGGCGCAGCACCACGCGTGCGATACCAGTGCAGGTATCCACCCACTTGTGCTGCGATGATCGATTCGACTTTGGGAATCTCAGCGCGGCGGCCTTCGAGCGACTGGTCGACCACTTCGCGAAGGTCTTCCAGCGAATATAAGACGGAGGGCTCAACGGTGGCGGCTGCCGGGTCGATGTCGCGTGGCACACCGATATCAACGGCCAAAAACTGAGCACCGTTTCGTCCGGCAAGAGCCGCGCGAAGCATCTGCTCTGTGATAAGAAACCTACCAGAACCGATCGCAGTGATGATGAGATCGCTCTGCGCAAGGATTTCCGGCAAACTGTCGAGACCGGCGGCCCGAGCGCCGATTTCTTTGGCTAACGTTTGCGCGCGACGCAGTGTGCGATTGACGATTGTTACCGAGGTGGCACCACGCGCTCGTAGATGCTTGGACGCTGCTGCTCCCATTTTGCCGGCACCAAGGACGACACACCGTGCCGTGCGCAGGTCGCAATGCTGCTCAGCAAGTTCGACCGCGGCGGCGCCCAGCGATACGACGTCGAGGCTGATCGCCGTTTTTGTTCGCGCAAGCTTGCCGGTTTGCAACGCGGTGCGGAAGAGCCGGCCGAGGTGAGGACCAATCGAGCGCGCTGACTCCGCGATGCGCAACGCTTCCTTTACTTGGC
>DASZFB010000223.1:0-7753 GCA_035940275.1 Candidatus Eremiobacteraceae bacterium
TCACCTTGCGCTTCGAGTTTGCGCAACATCACGAGAAGATCGCGCCACGGCGGCGCAGCGGCTTCACGCTTTGCAACGTCGCGGAAGACCACACCCCACCGGTCCAGCAGTTGCCTCGCGAAAGCCTCAACATCGAGCGCCTGCGCCTTTGCCGGCAAAAGCGCCCAACGGCCGGCTGCGTTGCGCGGACGCGACCGATTCCGGCGGCCCAGGGCTAATCGCCGCTTGGGGTCGATCAGTGCGCGCAAATTGTCGAAGCCGTCGGCTGTTACGAGACCTGCGGCCACAAGTTCCCACAGCCCATCCTCTACTTCGCTTGGGAGCCGCCCCGTTGACTCGACGAGTTCTAAGAAGAAGGATGCGCCGCGATTTGAAAGCGCGCTGAGAACATCTCGTGCCGCAGAGGAAAGCGCTGCAGCCGGGTCCGCAGGACGACGAACAAGCCAATCGGCACTTTGCCGTAAAAACAGGGAGACGGGCGCGACGCGTGTTGGGCGAACGCGGCGACTCCGAGGTTGCTGCACTTCGTCGAATGCCGGGTGTGGCGAGAGCCGGCCCCACATCACTTCGCCCGACGCGCATAGTTTATCCAAGTACTCAGACTTGTACCGGGTGATTCGCTTTGGCAAAACCTCTCGTTCCCAAGCCTCAGCAGGGAATTCAAAACCCTGAAGTTGTTTGATAACGGCGAAGGTGCCATCTACCCCATGCAATTGTGTGCCCGGCGCAACGTGTTGCCAGCGATCCAGGAATTCAAGATATGCAGACGTGGTAACCGGTTCAATTTCTCGGCGAAGCCGACCGAGAGTGAGGCGATGGATGCGAGCAAGTACTCGGCGGTTGCAGTATTCATTTTGGCCGCTGAATTGTCCACGAAGAACCTGACCTTCGTGCTCGAGTGCAAGCAATGCCGACATGATGAGATCGTTCGACACACCAAATTTGTCGGCGAGAGCCTGCGACGTCATTGGACCGGTCGATTCAAGCCAGCCGCGGACGATCTCGGTCATAGCGGCTTCCGGGGTATCCGGTGTCCGGTCGGAAGCAACCGCCGTAATAACCGGGCGAAGTTCAGCGTCCGGATAGATTTGGCGCAATAGGTCGATTCTCTCGGCTGCGACCCATAGCTCGGTCGACGCAAGGTCGACCGCTACATTCGTGAGGACAGTTGCGCGGCGAGCGGAAACGAGCTCATCAAAGAAACTTTGCCACTCTGGTACAGGTGGAAGCGCGACAAGCGTGAGCAACGCGTCGTGAAGCTCGTCAGCATCGCGAACGACTGGCCACGATTCCGCTGTGACTTGCGCGATGGCCTCCGGATCGAGGACGCCTATGCCTTGCGAGACGTCCGTACGCAAGGTTGAGCGCAATTGCACTGCTCGAGCGCGGCGCTCTTCAAGTGGCGCGTCGTCCAAGTAGGCAAATGGATTGGAGTTGAGGATCTCATGCGAGAACATCGATGGCTCTGGCGTATCGACTGCCACAGTATGAATTGCGTGACTCTCGATGCCACGCAGAATGGTTTTCAGCCCGTCAAGATCCATCGCCTCATGTAATGCGTTTGCGATCGTCTCGTTGACGAGAGGATGATCCGGAATCCGGACCTCGCCGCTGAGATTCTCCGGACACGCGGCCTGATCGGGGAACACCGCGGCCATCAAGTCGTCGGCCTTCATGCGTTGGATCGGAGCCGGCACCTTTTGACCGCCCCGGAAGCGCTGGATCGCGAGCGATCGCTGCGCGTTCCAGCGCCAGCGGGCGCCGAATATGGGCGACGGCAGCATCGCCTGTGTCAACACTTCTTCCACGGTCCCGGCTTTGAGGAATTCGAAAATAATCTCGAGCGGAAATGCATGTTGCTCTGACAACGAGATCACAATGCCATTGTCGGTGGCGGCCGCTTGTAGCTCTAAATTGAACGAGCGGCAAAAGCGCTTGCGCAGCGCAAGACCCCACGCGCGGTTGATGCGCGCACCGAATGGAGTGTGCAGCACGAGCTGCATCCCACCGGACTCGTCAAAGAATCGCTCCGCCACCACGGTCTCTTGGGTCGGCACAACGCCCAGGATCGCTTTGCCGGCGAGGACGTAGTCCACCATTTGCTCCGCGCCTAAGCGATCGACACCGCACTCACGCTGAAGATATTCGACTGCGCTTGATTTGTCGGGAGGAAACGGATCTAAAGGTCCGTTGCTGCTAGGCCCGTTGCTGCTAAGTCCGTTGCTGCAAAGTTCATCTATTCGAAGGCGCAAACGAGAAACTTCCTGCGAGAGCTCGAACGTCCGGCCCGGTGCTTCGCCGTTCCAAAACGGTATGGAAGGTGGTGCGCCATGCGCATCGTCGACGCGCACCCTGCCTTGCTCGACACGCCTTACCCGCCACGAACTGGTTCCCAACAGGAAAATGTCGCCCGACATGCTTTCGACTGCAAAATCTTCATCGACCGTGCCGACCACAGTTCCATCGGGTTCGACGACGACCGCGTACGTGGTCGCGTCGGGAATAGCACCGCCGCCCGTTATTGCGGCGAGCCGCGCACCGCGGCGTCCGCGCAGGCGCCGGTTTACCCGATCACGGTGGACGAGCGCACCCGCTCGCCCGCGTGACGTCGCAACGCCCTCGGAGAGCATCTCCACCACGGCATCAAAATCTTTTCGTGCGAGCGCGCGATACGGATACGCTGAGCGCACGAGCTCAAAGAGATCGTCCTCACCCCAATCATCACCGGCGGTCGCAGCGACGATCTGTTGCGCGAGAATGTCGAGTGGAGCCACGCACAAGTCGATTCGGTCCATGGCGCCCGTGCGAATGGCGCGCACGACCGCCGCACACTCGATGAGATCGTCGCGTGTGCTCGCCACGAGCACGCCTTTGGGAAGAGCGCCGACCCAATGCCCGGAGCGGCCGATGCGCTGCAAAGCAACTGCGATCGATCGCGGCGATCCGAGCTGCACGACCAAGTCGACCGAGCCAATGTCGATGCCAAGCTCGAGTGAAGCAGTCGCGACAACCGCACGCAGCTCGCCGCTCTTGAGCTTCGTTTCAGTCTCCAAGCGCAAGCGGCGGGCCAGACTGCCGTGATGCGGCATCACCGTGCCTTCGCCTAGGCGCGCAATGAGGTTATGTGCAACGCGCTCGGAGAGCCGGCGCGTGCTGACAAAAATAAGTGTTGTTCGATGGGCGCGGATGAGCTCGGCGAGATGATCGTAGATCTCTTGCCACATTTCAGTCGTGGCAACCGGCCCGAGTTCGTCTTGGGGTACCCACACTGAGACATCCATCGCGCGGCGGTGTCCGATGTTGACAATCTGTGGGGGCAGCTGACTACGGCCTTGGCTGCCGGAGCCGACGAGAAACTGCGCTACGTCCTCAACAGGCTTGACAGTGGCGGAAAGACCGATGCGCTGGGGCCGCGGACGACCAGCCTCAGCCACCAGGCGATCGAGACGCGCGAGAGACAACGCGAGGTGCGGGCCGCGTTTGCTGCCCACCATTGCATGAATCTCGTCGACGATCACGGTGGAAACCGAGCGGAAAAGCTCTCGTGACCTGGCGGCGGTGAGTAGTATGAAGAGAGATTCCGGCGTGGTTACCAAGATGTGCGGGACCTTGGTCAACATCCGTGCCCGGTCGGACGCTGGTGTATCGCCGGTGCGCAAGGCTACTCGTATCGGCGAGAGCGCAACCCCTTCGCGTGCCGCTAGTTCGGTGATTTCCGCGAGCGGCAGCTCCAGATTTTTTTGCACGTCATTGACGTGCGCCTTAAGTGGTGATACATAGACAACGTGAGTCTCATCCGCCAAGCCGGTTCGGGCCTCGCGCACGATGCGGTCGACCGCCGAGAGAAATGCCGCGAGCGTTTTACCTGAACCGGTCGGCGCCGAGATTAAGACATCGGATCCCGACTGAATGATTGGCCAGCCGGCAACCTGAGGTGCGGTTGGCTCCGAAAAACGGGACTTAAACCACTCTTCGACGAGGGGATCGAATTGGATATGCTGTTTTTCGGCTGTTTCAATCATGGGCGTCCGTATTGTTTCGACGCGACGCTTTCATTTCCCAGGACCGCGCTGCTTAACATCGATTGCGCGGCGAAAATGCCACGTCGCTGCCCCGCTTTCCCCACTTCAAGTTTGTCTCCTAGAACATAACAGGCTCCGAGACCGATGAAGAGCGAAAGAAGGGCCGTGAAACTTTTGTTTTTCATCCTAGGTAGAGGTCCTCGATGACGTCCTCGCCCTCGATGAAACGCATCTTGTGGCACGTAATGCTCGGCGCCAGCACCGCCGCGCTTCTCTGTGTTTGCCGGCCGGCGTTCGCTGCGGTCGATGCAGGCCAGGCATTTCCAGCCGCGCGCGCAGATGCACCCCCCAAGTTTGATCCGACGCTCTCCGACCCAGCCTGGCGTAAGGCTGTCACCGCCCAATCGTTCCAAAATCTCACGACGCGGAAGCCGGCGCCGCTCGACACGACGGCATACCTGCTCTACGACAGCCGAAACCTGTACGTCGCCTTTATTGCACATCAGGACGGCGTGCCGATTCATGCAAGTCAAACCACGAATAACATAGGTTTCGGGCAAGATGACCTGGTCGGCGTGGGCATCGATACAGCCGCCGGACAGCAAGTGTATTATTTTGAGGTAACACCGCGAGGCGTTCGCTATCAGCAGAGCGCGGAGTCAAGTCGCTACGCACCGACATGGGAGGCACAGACCTCCGTGAACGGGTCGACCTGGACGGCGATGCTGACGATTCCTCTCAAAGATCTGCGCGCGACGGGCGGCAAGAACCGGGCGTGGCGCATCAACTTTATTCGCAACGTTGCGGGAGTGGCCGAGCACTACACCTGGGCCTGGAATGGGCTCATGGGAGATGGCCAACCTCCCAACTGGCCGGCATTCCTCGACGCACGCTGGTGGCCGACGCTCAACAATCTTGAGATCCCCAACACAGCAGCTCGGCCACAGCCGCGCGCAGAAATGTACGGTCTCGAGAGCATTGGGCTTGATCGCAATGTCTTCCAGCAGGCGAACAATACGTTCGGAACGCAGCAGGCGCGCCACTATGGGATTGACTTCGTTTACCCAATCACGAGCACCATTGCGGGCGTCGGTACGCTCAACCCCGACTTTTCAAATGTCGAAGTCGACCAGCAGACGATCGTTCCGCAAGAGTTCCAGCGCAATCTCGTTGAGTACAGGCCGTTTTTCGCGCAAGGAGCGCAATTCTTTACCAACAATTCATTTGGGCTTGGTGGCAACATCGCTGCGCAAGACCAAGTGTTGTACACCCCTAGCATTGGAACGTTTGACCGCGGGTTCAAGGTCGAGGGCACCTACGGTGATCAGTCGATCGGCGCGCTTCAAGTACGGAGTACCGCGACCGGGGGTATACTTGATGACCAAGCCATCGGCTTCAAGCACGCGTTGCCCGATCGCACGTTTCTCTACTGGGCGTATGGCGTGGATGCGCACCATTCGATCGGCAATGACAGTACCTTGGAGAGCGGAGTCGCCGGCCGCAACTTGGCGACGGGTTTTGTGTGGGGGTACGACCAATCGCTCGAGCAACGGCGGATTATCACTGATCCGACAACTTTCGCCTTTGGGCGATCGGGCTTCATCGACGTGCACAAACCCAACTACGAATGGAACATCGGATATCTCGACGTCAGCCCCGGCTACGGCCCGCTCGATGGTTTCACGAACGTTAATGACATCCGCGGCCCCGTTGGTTTCGCAGACTTTCAAACGACGGCACTTGGCGCGAAGACGTGGACGGGGTTTTTTACGGTCGATCGCTTCCTGACGCGCACGGGCAGCGTTCACCAAGCGGATTTCTTCGGTGTGACCGATTTTTACACGAAGAACTTGTTCCACATCAACCTCCTGCAACAGTCGAGTTCGCTCGATGATCCGGTCATCACGGGTGGGGTCAACCTGCCGTTCAATCAATCGTCGTTCACACTTGGTTACAAAGATGGGACGTCCGCGCCGTTTGACGTCTTCTATGGTGCTGGGCCGTTTTCAACATTTTATTTGCAGCAGTTCAACGTGTTCACGACCAGGCCGATTGGAACGCATTTCAATCTCTCGCTGACCTATGCCGGAACCCACGAGCGCTCGCCCGCGATCGGCGTTGATGGGCAGATTCTTCGCAGCATCGCGATTGGCGAATCGCTCGGTCCCGAAACAAATCTGACGCTCGCTCTGCGAGGCATCAATGGCAACGGCGGGTTTGCCTCCCCGGGTGTGAACCTTGCAGCGGCCCTCCACAATAGATTTCGAAGCGGGAGCGAGCTCTTCTTAAGCTACGGCACTCCGGCAGCACCTGCCACTCTCAATCGCGTCATCATTAAGTATCTGTGGCGTGTCGGCGGTGGCGCTGGGACGTAATACCTCTAGATTTCGTCGGAGGAACGCTGTCATACCAATCTGAACGCGGCGAAAAGATGAAGTTTGATTTCACCGCTATGCTTCATGTTGTCTTGGCACGCTTGTGCGGCGTGTTTAGCTTTGTCGTCTTGGCTGTCGTGGCTACCCAAGCGAGCGCCGACGAGCGCGAAGGCTGGCATTACAACTTCACTCCATATCTATGGCTTCCCAATGTCAACGCGAGATTGTCCTACCGGATTGTTTCGCTGCCCGAAAGTGCCGGAGGGAACATCAGGTGTGTACCTCCCTGTGTCATCGATGCACGGGTCGGCCCGAATAGCTATCTAGCAAATCTCAAGTACGTTGGCATGGTGGCTGTTGACGCGCGCAAGGGCAGGTGGGGCGTCGGCGCCGACCTTATGTACATGAATTTGACCGCGGGATCGGGGTCGGTGACCGATGTTTCAAGCCCGTTAGGGCGCCTGAACCTCCCTATCCACTACGACACCTCAACGCTTGTGACGGGCGAGATCGAAACGCTGAATGGCAGTTATTCCGTCGTTCACTCAAAGCCGATCACGACGGATGTCCTTGTCGGTTTCCGCACGACCACCCTTATTGTGGGAACCGATTGGAACTTGGGCGCACCGTACGGATATTTCCCCCGATCGGGGACCATTTCGAAGGAGTCAGAACCATTTGACCTGATCGTCGGCGCCAAGGGCAGAGGGAATCTCGGTGACGCCCTTTACATCCGGTACTATTTTGACGTTGGCGCCGGCAAGAACAGCTCTACGGCGCAGGAAATTATTGGCATCGGGTTCAGCCACAATTCTAGCTTGCTACTCGCGTACCGTAACCTCGCATACACAAGCTCGAGCCGCTCGTCCACCAACCAAGGCAACGCGCTCACCAGTGCCCATTTCAGTGGCCCCGCACTGGGCTACAGCTTTCGTTTCTAGCCGTGTGAGGGAGCTCACCATTTTGGTGGTAGAGGACTAGACCGCAACGGGCCTGTCTATTTACCAGGTGGGGAGCGCGGACCAGGATGGAAGTTTCGCGCTCTTTCCTTTTATAGTACGTCTTTTAATACGTCCCTCCGTCGCTGACCGCTATGCTCGTCACCCTGCCGTTGTGCGTTTCATAGACCCAATGCAGGCTCGTCCGCGAACCATATATATAACCATGGTGTGAATTGGTCGTGTCCGGCTGGCCGCGCTTTGCGATGAGCCGTGCAGTTGAATCGGTGATCCTGATGCCGTATGGATCGGTGATGTCCGGCTGGTTGGTCCCGTACCGCTGGATCGTGATGCTTTTGATCCGCGTGTCCATGACGAGCTGAAGCAGTGCCTTGCCATAGTCGGCGCGCACGAAGCG
>DASZFB010000224.1:0-3071 GCA_035940275.1 Candidatus Eremiobacteraceae bacterium
AGCTTCGGTGGGCGTCCGCAACGCGCTCATTCACAGCCGCACGCGAGCCATGGCCGACACCGACGCGCTCACAGGCCTGCTCACGAGCCGTGCCTATCACGAGCGGCTCGAATACGAGTTCCGAAAAGCTCAAGCTGCGCGCAGGTCGTTGTCGCTGCTTCTCATCGACCTCGACAATTTCAAGCGCGTCAACGACAGCTACGGCCATCAGGCGGGCGATGAGCTCTTGCGCCGCATCGGGGCTATCTTGCGCCACCAAGCTCGTCGGAACGACGTCTACTGCCGCTATGGCGGCGACGAATTCATCGTCGTGATGCCCGAGACGATCAAGTCTGAAGCCGCTGTGGTTGCAGATCGCATTCGCAAGAATATCGGTGATATGTCGTTCACGTCAGGCACCTCGATTGTCCAGACGACGGTTTCAATTGGTGTGGCAAGCTATCCACAGGACGTGACGAATAAACAAGCCCTCGTGAAAGCCGCTGACGACGCACTCTACGCGGCGAAGGAAGACGGCCGCAACGCGATGCGCGTCTTCGCCCCGCCCGTCGCCCGCTAAACCCCACAAGGTCGACCGCTCCGTTCGAGGCGAAACACGGTCGGGTGCAGACAATCCAGCGGATTGTAATCCTCGACGACGCCACCATATCGCAGATTGCCGCCGGCGAGGTTATCGAACGGCCGGTTTCTGTCGTCAAAGAACTTGTCGAAAACAGCTTGGACGCCGGTGCAACCTACATCGCGGTTGAACTGCGCGGCGGCGGGCGAAGCGAAATTATCGTTGGGGACGATGGACGCGGCATCCATCACGATGACTTGCCGCTCGCTTTGCACCGTCACGGCACAAGCAAACTATCATCAGCGGCAGATCTCTTTTCGGTGCGCACTCTCGGGTTCCGCGGCGAAGGTCTCGCGAGCATCGCGGCGGCCGTCGGTTCTCTCGAGATCATCTCGCGCGAGCAAGGGCAGAATTTTGGCGCGCGCATCGTAGTTCGCGGTGGTGCGATCGGTTCAACGACACGCGTGGCGGCGTCACCCGGCACAAAGGTAACCGTCCGGGAGCTGTTTGCGGCGACCCCGGTGCGCCGGGACTTTCTTGGCAGCGAGAAGACTGAGTTCACGCGCGTAAGCGCGTTTCTCTCGCGCATAGCTCTGGGCTGGCCGAAAGTTGCGTTCGCGCTACGTCACGATGGACGCGACGTGTGGTCGCTCCCGGCCGTCAAAGATCCCGTTGATCGCCTCGAAATGGTCTTCGGAAAGGGCAGCCGAGGTTCGCTCACACCCGTGCGCACCGCGCCCAATATCATGATTGGCATCGTCGGTTTCACATCGCGCATCGGCGCCGACCGTCCTAACCGTCAGGGTCAAGTGCTCTTCGTGAACGGCAGGCTGGTGCGCAGCCCAGCTCTTGCCGCGGCCTGGTCGGCCGCGTATGCCAATAAAATGATGACGGGGCGCTACCCGTATGGCGTGCTCATGCTTTCGCTTGCGCCCGGAGACGTCGATGTCAACGTGCACCCGACGAAAATCGAAGTGCGGTTTGTCAGCGCGGCCACAGTCTTTGACGTGGTTCGTCACGCGATTGCGGATGGACTCAAAGCTGACGCTTCTGCAGTCGAAAATGAAATGACGCTCTCGGTCCCGGGTCTGAGCGGGCTGACGCCTTCGCCACTTGAGTTAGCACCCATATCGCTGCTCCAGAGCATAGCATCAGACGCCGTTGGCACAACGCGCGAAGCTCGTGCGCTCGGACAGATCGACCAAACGTTCATCGTCATCAGTGACACGAGCGGGCTGCTCATCGTCGATCAACACGCGGCCCACGAGCGCATCGCCTTCGAAGCGCTCGAGGATGGGGCACAGCAGCGTGGTGAGTCTGCGCCGCTCTTGCTTCCTCGGATCATCGAGCTCACACCCGATCAAGCCGCAACGCTCGAAGCCTCTGAAGCGGAGCTCACTGTGATGGGAATCGTAGTGGAACGTTTCGGCGACAACGCATACCGCGTGACGGCATTACCGAGCAGCTACGAGCAGCGCCGCTTCGATCTCGCTGGCATCCTCGACGATCTCGCGAGTGAGTCTGGATCCGCGGAGCCGGCCGAGGCGCATCGGCGCAGGCTGCTCGCCACTATTGCCTGCCACTCGGTCGTCCGCGCACATGAGGCGCTCGGCGTACAGGAGCAGGTCACCCTCTACGAGCGCCTGCGCACCTGCCGCGATCCGCAAACCTGTCCGCATGGTAGACCGACCATGCTGCGACTCGACGCGGCGGAACTCTCCAAAGCATTCAAGCGAACGTAGGCGTTCCCGGCGTGACGCGCGCGCTCGTTATCTGCGGCCCGACCTCGTCGGGGAAATCGGAGATCGCCCTTGCCATCGCCGAGCAACTCGGCGGTGAGATCGTCAACGCTGATTCCCGCCAGATCTACCGCGGAATGAGCATCGGCACAGGTATGCCATCGCAAACGGCGTTCGAGCGCATCCAGCATCACCTCTACGGATTTGTCGACCCCGGGCAGCGCTACAGCGCTGCTCGCTATACGCACGACGCGGATGCCGCTATCAGCGCGATCGCAGCTCGCGGGCGATTGCCGGTCGTCGTTGGCGGCACTGGGTTTTATATTGAAGCGCTCGTCGGCACGATGCCCCTTGACCGCCCGCCGGGTGATGAAGTTCTGCGCGAACGGCTGCGCCGGGAAGCGCAGATGCATCCGCCCGATGTCTTGTGGGAGTGGCTCAGTGTGCTCTCGCCCGACCGTGCCGCGTCAACGCGACGCAGCGATCCCTATAGAATCTTGCGCGCGCTTGAGAGCGCGTTGATCGAACGTACAGAGATCGAAACGTCCGAGCACGCACCGCAACGTCCCAAGCTCGAGTACGTCATCGCTGTGCTGCAGCTTCCTCGTAGCGTCCTACGGACGCGTATTACGCAGCGCGTGCACGAGATGTTTGCGCTCGGGCTCGTCAATGAAGCGCAAGCAGTGCGCGCTTATACTGCGGACGCACCCGCGCTCTCAGGCCTCGGCTACGCAGAAGCGTTGACGATGCTCGACGGGCTTACCACGCCGGCC
>DASZFB010000225.1:0-6098 GCA_035940275.1 Candidatus Eremiobacteraceae bacterium
AACGGACCTAAAGGTCCGTTGCTTCAAAACTTATGTGTGGGTGGGAGATGGAGCCGGGACCGGTTGGAGCACGGGCGGGATCGGCAAATCCTTGAGCGCGTGCACAACGATATCTAAGCGTCGCGCGGCGACCACGTCACCACCGGGGCCGAGCACACGCACCATGACGTACTTCATGCCCGAGAGCGCAACGACAGCGCCGTTAATCGGGAACGTAAAATCTTTGTCCACGGTGACGCCGAACGGCGAAGCTTGAATGCTCGTGTCGACCTTTTCCGTCTGACTCGCAAGTTCCGAGTCGGCACCGTTGTAGACAGCAAACTGCAGCGCCCCAATCGGCACTTTACCGAACCCCTTAGCGACAGCGTGTGCATGAACTGTCGCATGCGTGTCCACGAGTCCGACGACAAGTGGATTGGGTGTGAGGTCAAGCGAGAGCGAGTGGTCGTTGCATCCAGAGACTGCTAGCGCGCTGGCAACCGCCAACGCGGCGAGATATCGACGCATTCTTCTTCCTTCTAGGGTCGACACTAGGTCGACCCCTACGTCGGTCGACGTAAAGTCGACCGCTACACATTAGGCTCGTGAGATTATTGCAGATGCGGACCGGGGTAAGCTCCAGAGGGCGCCGGGGTCGAACTGCTTCCCGGTTGCGGCATCCCACCGGGCCCGGTCATGCTAGGAGCCGGCACGACGTGCGGGGTCACGGTGATCACCAGGTTCGTGTTCTGCTTCGTCTCCGTATAATAACGAAACAGGTAACCCAAAAGTGGTATGTCACCGAGCAGCCAAATCTTTTGTAGGTTGCGGATGTCCCGCTGCTGGAGCAGACCACCGATAACGAGCGTTTGGCCCTCCAAAAGGTTGACCTTGGTCTGCGCTTGACGCGTCGAAATTTGTGGGTCGCCGCTGCTGTCGAAGCCCGTTACAGAAGATACCTGCGAATAAATGTTGGCGTCGACGCCGCCATTGCCCGTCACTCGCGGCAGTATCTGCAGATTGACACCAACGTTGATGTACTCGACCTGGCTCGAGACCGCACCCACCCCGCCGACGCCAACCGGCGTCGTAACGCGAATCGGCAGCGAGTCGCCCGTGAGGATCGACGCCGAAAGTCCATCTTGGGTCAAAATCTTTGGAGACGCCAACACCCTTGCCTTACCCTGATTGACGAGCGCCCAGATGTTGCTCTGGATGGCAAGTGCGCCCGCAACGGCATTTGAGGGAATGTTGTTCAAAATTTGCGCTTGGGTGTTGAAAACGCGGGTAAGTGGTTCCGTCGAACTCTGATTAAAGTCGGCGCCGATTGACTTTGACCCAGTCTCGTTGACTTCGAGAACCTCAGTATCTAACAGCACGCTTTGCACCGGGATATCAACCTTGCTGATGAGCTCCTTTGCTTCGGCGATTTGTTGCGGCGTGCCGGTAAGGATGAGCGCGTTAAGTCGCCGGTCGACAGCAAGGTTGTCACTGATCCGCTGGCCCATTGACTGTTCTTGCCCGGTCGACTGCTGATATTGGTTGAACTGTTGGAACGGCTGGAGGTTCTGTCCGGGAGTGGTCTGCTGCCCAAAGGCACCTCCTCCGTAGGTACCTTGTGAGCCGATGTTTGTGGGCTGAGGATTGAAGACGTTACTCGGCGGGAGATTCGCGTTACCAGACAAGATGCCGACAACTTCCGATACGTCAGCATACCGCAGTCGAACGAGTTCCGTTTCCGTGCCGCTTGGGGAAGCTGATGCTTGTTGTTGTGGTTGAAACGATTGTCCGGGCTGCGCATAACCCGCGCCCTGAGGAACTTCAATGATGATGAGATTGCCGGGCGCATTGATGACCTTGGGTTGCGCCGTCACCGTCATGGAAACCGAAACGAGCAGCGCGTTCGTTCCTTGCGTGACGCTTACCGATTGGATCGGCGGAATGTTCACCGGTATCATATTCGGCACGGTCGGTGCGAGTGAGGCGCCGAAGAATTGAACGACATACGTCGATGTTGCTCCGCCCATCGCGCGCGGCTGCACCGGCGCGGAGAACTGCAAAAGAATGCGCACTCGCCCGTTGGGCAGTTGCTGCGACTGCACGTACTGCAAAATAGAGAGCGCAGCGACGCGCAAACTAGGTCGCGCCGTGGAGCGTTGCCAGCCAGTCGCCACAGCTGCGTTGCCGGCGCCGGGCAAAAGCGACCCGCACAATAGGCTCACGAGCGATACAAATAATGCCAGGCGCACACCGCCTACAGCAAATCGCCGCATCGCCCGAAGGGCCTCGAGATTCAAGGAAATGTCCCCCAAGTATACTGCTCTAATATAGAGCTCTATTGTAGGCTTCGGCCGCTTCGCTCTGGCCCCTTACCCAGCCTGTTCCCGAGCGCTGAACAGCCATAGAAAGTTTATCATCACGAGGTTAGCGACGACGCTTGACCCCCCATATGAGATGAAGGGTAGCGTAATCCCGGTGAGCGGAAATAGGCCAACCACGCCCCCTATGATGATCGCCACTTGAATTCCCAGGGTTGCCGAAAAGCCCGCGGCTAAGAGAGCTGTGAATGTATCGCGCGCCTTAAATGCGATGTGCAATCCGCGGATCACGAGTGCGCCGTACAAAGCAAGAATTGCGAGACCACCGAGCAGGCCAAACTCTTCTGCTATGACAGCGAACGGATAGTCGGTTGCTGCATCCGGGATAAAGCCCGGATGGCCAAGATGGTAGCCTGTGCCGAGCAGATTCCCCGCGGCCAAGGAGAAGTACGCTTGCTCGGCTTGATATCCACGGCCGAGCGGATCGCTCCACGGGTCTTGCCAGATCGCAATGCGCGCGTGAACGTACGGAAAGTTCTGCGCCACAAGCCAGGCACCAAGTATAAAGATAACCGCTGAGACGACGACGAGATCGAGCCGTCGCGACGCCACATACAACATCACGAGGAAGATGCCGAGAAAAAGTCCTGCCATACCAAAGTCACGCTGCAACGCGAGACTGGCGATCGAAATTCCCCACACGAGCAAAAGTGGCATCACAAGACGAACGTTCGTAACGAATGCGAACGGGCGCAGGGCTGCGAGCGCCGCGCCGTTCTTCGTCAGGTACGCCGCCATGAAGAACACCATGAACAGCTTGATCACTTCCACCGGTTGCGCCGTGAACGGTCCGAGCTTAAACCACAAGCGCGCGCCGTTGACCTCGCTCCCGAAGAACGGCAGCAGCACGAAGAGCGTCAGCGATAGCACGACCCACGGGTACATCACGCTCTCGAGTTTGCGATACTGCGAAAAGACGCGCTGCCCGACAATCACAATGACGAGTCCAAAAATCATCGAGGCAACTTGGTGGACCCCCAAGTACGTGTCCAGCCGAGTGATCGTTAAGATCCCGATCGCACACAGCGCAGCGACAATCGGGATAAGCGCCTGATCGGCGCGAGCCGAATCGGGGATGCTAATGCTCCAGGCGATGAAGCACGCAGCCAGCACGGGAAGCAGCCACCACGAGAACGGACCGTCAAGCGGCAGCAACAACGCAAACACCAAAGTAGCCGCGGCAAGGACGATGAGCAAGGGCACAGGGACGCGGCGAGGCGCCGCTTCAGGGTGGTCTAGTGCCGCGCTTTCGGTTGCCATTGACTGACAAGTGACGCTGCGGCCGCTGGTGTGCGCACCACGATCCCGTCATTGAGTTCGCTACGGACGCTCGCAGGAAGGTGTTTCACCGAAATAGCGTAGGTGGTCCGCGCGATATGCAACGGAACGCCGAGAATGACCGTTGGCGAGCCCGAATACAGGGTGACTTTTCCGGCTGGGTCGGTACTCAAGTAGAGCCTCGTATCAGCACTCCACATGAGCGACACGCCGAGTAGGAACGCGCTCGCTACCGCCACGATGACGGTGCTGAGCGACCTGGTCCGTGGGGTGGAGCGCGAAAGTTCGTCAGCAGGTGCGCCGTGTTCGGTCACATCGCGCGCCAGCATCACGGTCGCATTGTCGATGCTTCCCGCTGCCCGAGCAAGCGTCAAAACCCGATCGGTGATCCACTCCGCGCGCTGCTCTTTGTTGTTGAGCGCGAGAGAAAGATCGGTTGACGACAGCGCACGATAGACGCCGTCCGTGCAGAACAGCACGGCGTCGCGTGAATGCAACGTGTAGTGGGTTACCTTCGGTGCAACCGCCTCTGCTTCAATCCCGAGCGCGCGAGTGAGCAGCGGGCGTGTGTGCCGATAGCGCGTGGGACGCGCGCCACCGCTGCTTGCGACCAGATCAGGGACTATCGACTCGTCACTCGTGAGCTGCACCAGCTCGCCGCGACGAAAAAGATATGCTCGCGAATCACCAATGTGAGCAATGAACGCTTGATTGCTGACGACGAGCACGGCAGAACACGTTGACCCGGCGCTGACATGATCGGCGCTTCCGCCGCTCAGATGCAGCAGGCGCTCGTTGGCGCCCGCGAACGCAGTAATGAGGATGTCGCGAATGTCAGCCCCGGTCAAACTGCGCGGCGGTGACACCTTGCGCAGTTCGCGCCGAACTGCTTCTCGTATGACGTCAAGAACAATCGCAGCCGATGAGGATCCGCCAGGTCGTCCGAATCCATCGGCAACTGCGAGTAGCGTGACATTACGATGCAGCTGCTCAGCGCACCAACCGTCTTCGTTGTGCCGCTGGGCCGTGCCGACGTCGGTGGTGACCGCGACTTCCATTTAGACCTCGCCTGCGAACACCATTACATTGGGCCCCAATCCTATCCTGTCCCCTCGCCGCAGCTGCGTTGGGCCGTCAATCGCTTTGCCGTTGACCAAAGTCCCATTGGTCGAATGAAGATCTTCGATGAATGCCGCGCGGCCCTCAACCCGCAAACGCGCGTGCTCTTTACTCACCGTTGCGTCATCGAAAACAATATGACACTCGCGGCCGCGGCCTAGAAGCACGCCGTCCTCGACGCGCACGAGTTCGGGTGGTCGTCCTGGCCGGCGCACTTCAAGCATGAGCGAGCGATCAGCTGTTTTGTCCGCAGCGTCGCTTTCATCTTCTCGGGTTGCGTCGGCCAACGCCCACGCCGCAAGCGCCGCAAGGGATACCACAACCCCAAGCGAGACCCAGCGGATGACGGTCACATCCATGCAATGAGGTACACCGATTGGCGCTGGCTCGCCTCTAGCGACGCTCGAGCTTTGCGAAAAAGAATCCGTCGGCGCCGTCGATGCCAGGAAGTGTGAGAGCGTAGTCACCCAGCTGCAATATTGAATCGGGCGGAGCTTTGAGCGCGAGCGCAGCGCTGCGCCAGCCCGTATTCGCCGCGAGAAATTGGTTGACGATCTGCTCGTCTTCACGCGCATCCGTCGAGCAGGTGACGTAGAGCAATCGGCCACCAGGCTTCACGCTGCCCGATGCTTGCTGCAAGATTGCGCGCTGCGTTCGCGCCAGCCGCGGCGGATCGGCATCGGATTTCGCCCAGCGGAGCTCTGCGCGACGGCCCAGAGTTCCAATGCCGCTGCACGGGGTATCAACGAGCACGGCATCGACCGCCACCGGCACGCTCTCGGGGTACTGCCTGGTCGCGTCTGCGTTTACGATCTCAACGGCATCGAAGTTGAGCCGTACCATCTCTTGCGCGAGCGCGGCAAGCTTTTGGGCATCGTCGTCGAGTGCGTACAGAGCTGCAGGATGGCGTTGCGCTATCGAGCCGGTCTTCACGCCACGGCCCGCGCAGACATCGAGAATAACCTCCTGCGGCTGCGGGTCGAGCAACTGGACAGCGAGCTGACTTTCTTCGCTTTGCATCGTGAGCCGACCGCTGCCAATGAGGCGATTGATAAATGCCGCGCTGCCCGGAGGCGTCGTCTCGAGAACAAGACACTCCGCGATGCCATAGCGGCTACCTCGCACGCTGACGCCGGCGCGTTCGAGCGCCGCCGTGGTTTCGGCAACTGAAGCCACACGTTCATTCACTCGCACGGCTCGACGCGGCATGCGGTTGACGCCATCCGCGATACGCAAGGCTTCATCAAATCCAAATCTGTCGATCAGATGACCGGCAAGCCAATCGGGCAACGACGCATATTCACCCAAAGCACGCGCCGGATCGCCCGGTTTCGGCTTCGGTGG
>DASZFB010000226.1:0-9120 GCA_035940275.1 Candidatus Eremiobacteraceae bacterium
CGCGTCGACGTGAGGCGCCTTCTTGCGCATTACGGCGCGATCTTTTTCGGCGAGACATCCCGCGACCAGAAGTTTGCTCTCGGGCCGCTTGATCGCCTTAAGCTGGCCGAGCCGGCTATAGACGCGCATTTCTGCCTTCTCGCGGATCGCGCAGGTGTTGAGAATCAGTATGTCCGCTTCATCCGGCGTGTCCGTGAACGTACAACCCAACGACCACGCTTGATGAGCGAGACCATTGGAGTCGGCCACGTTCATTTGGCAACCGAACGTCTGCAGATAAATAGAAGGCATAGAGCCAGATTCTCTTGGTTTAGGATGCGACCTGTCAGTGGGTAGTGCTTTTCACCTGACTTGCAATCCGCGTGAGCAGCGATACGGGGAGGTACGGCTTATCCCCAACTCTGGCAGGCGCGACACTGAGCGTTCCGGGCTTGCCATTGAGAACGTAGGTGCGTGACCCAACGGTGCACTCGAGTTCGACACCCTTGAAATGAACGGTAATCTCGTCACCGCTCATGGTAAAGTCATTTGCCGGGACGTAGTCAGAAAGTGCCGCTAACATGTCTTCGCCCGCGCCATCTGTTTCAGTTGTGCCGCGTGGCGCAAGCGAAACGGTCGTCGTCGTGCCGGGGTAAACGCGAATGCGGCTTGTGCTCCGCTGCGTGCCACGCACGACGAGCAAGATGTGATCGCCGCTTTTGATGGACTGCGATTCATACGGCTCTTGCAGCGGCACACCGTCGACGAAGACTTGTGCCCCGGTGGCGCCACGAACGCTGAGCGCACCTTTCGCGCTGCTCGGTGGCGATCGTGGAGCCGGCGTATTGGTGGTGAGGACTGCACTCACAGTCGTCACTCGACCAAGGATAACGTCGACCGCAGTGCTTTGGGGTTGCCAGCCGGAACGCGTCAGTGTAATGAAATGGCGACCGCCGTCGAGTCCATCGACAAAGAGCGGTGTCTCACCCACGTAATTGCCGTCCATCCATACAGTCGCGCCAGGTGGAAGCGTCGTGACATAAATGCTGCCGTGACCGCCGGTCGAGGCACGCGCTACAGCTGGGAACGCTGTTGCGACTAAGAGCACGAGGACAACGAGAATCATCCGAAGCGCCATGTTCACCACGCTTCTGCGTATGCAAGCGCCGCCCTGTAATGCGAGGGCGTGACCGCGTGCGGCAGCGAATCCATCTCATCGTGCCAGGTCAAATACCCATCGTTGCCATCGTCGGGCGACCTAACGTGGGCAAGTCCGCCTTGTTCAATCGCCTCGTCGGCAAGCGCGTTGCGATCGTGGAGGAAACTCCGGGCGTCACTCGCGACCGATTGTATGGCGTTGTCGAGTGGAACAACCGCGAATTTACCCTCGTTGATACTGGCGGTATCGAGACTGGTAAAGTCGACGATATTGCCGCGCAGACACGGGCGCAGGCACAAGTGGCAATTGACGAGGCAGACCTCATCATTTTTGTTGTCGACGCGAAAACCGGCGTCATGCCGCAAGACACCGATGTCGCCGACTTGCTGCGCAGCCACCGCGACAAAGTGCTGCTGGTCGCCAACAAAGTTGAGTCCCCAGCGACGTCAGCAAGTATCTACGAGTTCTGTTCTTTGGGATTTGAGGTGCCGCTTGCCGTCTCGTCTATCCACGGACTCCAAAGCGGCGACCTGCTCGATGCGATTGTCGACAAGTTGCCCGAGCTTGGGGCGGAGCAGGCCGATGCAAACGACGGGACCGTTCGCCTCGCGATTGTTGGTCAGCCCAACGTCGGAAAATCTTCGCTTGTCAATTCACTGCTGGGTAAGCAGCGAGCGGTCGTCGCGCCCACACCGGGAACGACACGCGACCCAACGGACAGTGAGATCGAAGTCGATGGGCGTCAGTTCGTCATCATCGACACTGCCGGCATGCGCAAGCACGACAGGCGAGGTCCTGCGCTCGAGCACTACAGTGCGATGCGTGCCGTCGCAGCCATCGGCCGGTGTGACGTTGCAATCGTCGTCATCGACGTCATGTCGGGTGCAACCTCTCAGGATCAGCGCATCGCCGGATTGGCCATCGAAGAAGGCAAAGGCCTCATTTTGTTGATCAACAAGGTCGATCTGGTTGAGGGAAAAGCCTTCGATCGAGAGCAGGCCAACGAGATCCTTCGCAAGGAGTTTGCTTTTGCCCCATATGCGACGATCATGTATGCTTCTGCGCTGACCAAACGCGGGGTAAAAAAGATATGGTCTGCGGCGGCGGCCGTAGAGGCCGAGCGGCGCAAGCGGATTACGACTGCGAAGCTCAACCTTGTCGTGCGCGATGCCTTTCGCGCGAGGCCGCCTGCGCCGTTCCGGGGTCACGCGCTCAAGATCTTTTATGCGACGCAGAGCGACGTCGCTCCACCAACCTTTGTCTTCTTCGTCAACGATCCGCGATTGTTGCACTTCTCGTACGAACGTTATCTTGAAAACCAGTTGCGCGCTTCATGTGGCTTCGAAGGCACTCCTATGCGGCTGGTCTTCCGGCCACGGGTGCAACAAGACGCGACCCACGCGGACGAGCTGATCACTCAAGCGACCGGTGACGAGCAAGCATGACGTTCATCCTCTTAGGCATTGTCGGCGCGTATCTCGTCGGATCGATTCCGTTCGGCATCATCGTCGGCCGGGGTATCTTCGGCGTCGATCCTCGCACAGTTGGCAGCGGGAACATCGGCGCTGCGAACTCCATGCGCGCGCTTGGTCCGCTGGGTGCGACACTCGTGCTCGCCGGCGACGTCATCAAGGGAGTCGTGCCGACGCTGCTCTTCGCGCACTGGCTTCCATATGGCCATTGGGGTATCGCCGCAGCTGGCTTAGCGACAATTGTCGGACATAATTGGTCGATTTTTCTGCGTTTCAAAGGCGGCAAAGGCGTGGCGACTGGATTGGGCGTACTCGTGGTTCTGTCGTGGCCGGCAACGATCGTGTTTGCGATCGTGTGGATCGCGACGGTTGCGCTCACTCGATACTCGTCTCTCGGATCCATTCTGGCTAACGCCGCTGTTCCGGTGGCTCTCGTCCTTTTGCGCGCGCCGTTCTGGTACATCGTGTATGCCGTCATCGCTTTACTTTTTGTCTTGTGGCGGCACACGGCAAACATCTCGCGCCTTTTTGCAGGTACGGAATTGCGCATCGGTGCCAAGGAGAAAAACGGACCGTAATGATTTCTAGCAACGATTTTCGAACCGGCGTGACAATCATCGTCGATGGCCAGCTCTGGCAAGTTGTCGACTTCCAACACGTGAAGCCCGGCAAAGGTTCAGCGTTCGTCCGCACGCGGCTCAAGAATGTTGTGCGCGGCAACGTGCTTGAGAAGACGTTCCGCGCGGGTGAGATGCTCGAGCGCGCGATCGTGGAGTCGCGCGAGATGCAATACTTGTATGGCAGCGGCGACGACTATCACTTCATGGACAACTCAAACTACGAGCAGATCCACCTCGGTCACGACATGCTGGGCGACAATGTCGATTTGCTGAAAGAGGGTACGGTCATCAACGTGCAGTTCCATGATGGTAAAGTCATTGCTGCCGATTTACCCAATCACGTCGATCTCAAAGTTGTCGAGACCGATCCTGGATTTCGCGGTGACACCGCAACCAACGTGCAAAAGCCGGCGAAGCTGGAAACCGGGGGCACAGTGAACGTGCCGCTCTTTATCAATCCCGGCGATACGATACGCATCGATACGCGCGAGCGCAAGTACGTCTCAAGAGTGTAAAGAATACGGAAGCCCGACATGTATGGAATGCCCCAGCCGAAACCGTCGTTCACGCGCGCAATGACCGTTGCCCTCATTGCCACGCTCCCGGCCGCGGTATTCTTCGTGTTCCTTGCGCCCGGGATGCGTTGGCCCCACTGGTCGCAGTGGATCATTCTCGCCGGGTGGCTTGGTTTCGGCGCGCTCGCAGGCCAGTATACGCTCCAAAAGATGGCGGGGGATGCGGGCCCGCGCTGGGAGAGTAACTATGCCGCGAGCCGTCTCGAGAACGCGCGCAAGAGAGATCGCTAAACGGACCCAAAGGTCCGTTGCTTCAAAGGTCCGTTACTTCAACGGCCCGTTACTTCAACGTCGGTTTTCGTTTGGTGCCATTCCAGCGACGCGCCAGTGCACGCTTCTCGGCATGCGTGCGGCGTTTGAGCGATAGCTCTAAACGTAACGCATCACCCTTTGTCTTGACCCGGCGGACGAAGGCTAGATGGACAGGCAACTTGCCGCGCAGGATCTTTGAACCCTTACCTTCGTTGTGCGCCTGAATTCTCTTGACCGGGTCGAGCGCATAGCCGCAATAGTAGGTTCCGTCGGCACATCGGACCAGATACACATAATGCCCGCTGCGCAATGCTACACTGCAGGGCTGGAAGTCGCCGAAGCCGCGGCGTCGAGTCGTTCTCGCAGTGCAATCCATGGCGCGAGATCGTCGATCATCGACGCGGCATCGTCAAGCGGCATTGCCTGATCTGCATCGCTGAGCGCGCTTTGCGGATCCGGATGCACCTCGACCATGATGCCTTCCGCGCCTAAAGCCACGCAAGCCCGGGCGAGTTCCGGAACAATGTCGACGCGTCCAGTGGAATGCGAGAGGTCGACGAACACCGGCAAATGACTCATGCGGCGCAAGAGCGCAACGCCCGCGAGGTCGAGCATGTTGCGCGTGAGTGTTTCGAATGAACGCACACCCCGTTCGCAGAGGATCACGTGGTCGTTACCCTGCAACACGTATTCGGCGGCGAGCAAGAACTCTTCGATGGTCGCCGACATGCCGCGTTTGAGCAAAACGGGCTTGCGTTGCTTGGAAAGTCGCTTGAGCAACGAAAAGTTTTGCATATTGCGTGCGCCGACCTGAATAATGTCAACGCTCGACGCGACGAGCTCGACCGAGTCGGTATCCATGACTTCGGAAACCGAAATCATATCGTGGCTGCGAGCTGCCTCGGCAAGCAGCTCGAGTCCCTTCTCTGCGAGTCCTTGGAACGAATAGGGTGAGGTGCGCGGCTTGAACGCTCCGCCGCGCAGGATGCGCACGCCATGGCCCGCAAGCAGCGTCGCGGTAGCGTTCATTTGTTCGGCCGATTCGACGCTGCACGGCCCAGCTATAATATGGAAGCCCCGGTTGAGGTTGATGCCGCCCACCGTGAGCCCAACATTGAATCCTTTGCGCGCACTGTACAGCGCCATCGTGTATCCTCGCTCCTGCGGAGTTCGCGTTTTACCGCGCTGTTCTCTCCTGCGCACGAAATCGACAGTCGACACAAGGTCGACCGCTACAGACAGAGCGGCCTGACGTGAGTGCGCTCGATGCTGCCGGATTTATCGCACTCGGGCTCGTCGCTGGGACCTACGGCACGCTCATCGGCGTAGGCGGCGGATTGCTTGTCGTTCCCGTGCTCCTCATGTTGCACGTCGCGCCCAAGGAAGCTGCGGGTACCTCCATGGCCGTTGTTCTTGCGAACGCCGCCTCGGGCTCCCTGACGTATCTGCGGCAGCGCCGTGTGGATGTGCGAGCCGGTTTTGTCTTCGCGCTCGCGGGGCTGCCCGGAACATTGCTTGGCGGGTTTGCCGACCAGTACGTGCACCTCCGACTTTTCAACCTGCTCTTCGGCCTGTTGCTTGCAGTCGTCGGATTGCGTCTCTTCATACAGCCGGGGCACGACGTGGCCGGCGATGCACCGCTCGCCGAGGAACGTAGCACGGGCGGCTTTCGACCACTGCCGGCCATTGCGATCGGGTTTGCAGTGGGATTCTTGGCCAGTATTTTTGGCGTTGGAGGCGGCATCATTTACGTGCCCTCCATGGTCTATCTGTTTTCTTATCCCGGACATGTGGCCACGGCAACCTCGACCTTTATCATCGCGCTTACCGCAATCTTTGGAACCGCGTCACACGCCTACTATCACGATGTGTTGTGGGTGCCCGCATTGTTTATCGCCATCGGGGCAATCGCAGGCGCGCAAATTGGCGCGAGTATCGCGCCGCGCGTTCGCGGGCCTAATCTGCTTCGATTGTTCTCGCTAGCTGTGTTTCTGGCGGCGGCGTGGCTCTTGTACAATGCGCTGAGCTGAAAGCTCGTAACGTCTATCTATGCGCCCGGGCATGTCCTCGCTCGGTCCCGTCCAAGCAAGCGTGAAGCCGAGATTTTCCAGCAAGCCGATCGACGCAGCATTCTCAGCGTCAACCACGGCATGGATACGCGTTACCGCATGCTCATCGAACAGGGCACGAATAAGCTCGCTGCATGCTTCCTTTGCAAAGCCTTGGCGCCAGAAAGGTACAAAAATATCGTATCCTATCGTCGCCTCCTTATCTACGATGGTCGCCTGAACCCAACCCACGTAGGTGCGGTCATCGCGCCGAAGCGCATAATTCAGCCAAGTTTGCGAGCCATCCGGAGATTTACGCGCAGCCCAGGATGTGAAGCGCCGTTCGAGCTCTTCAACGCTTGAGGGAAGGCCTGTATGATAGCGGTAGAGGCGATCGTCGTTTAAACAAGGGAAAAGATGCGGAGCATGTGCGGGCACCAGCGGCTCGAGCATAAGCCGAGGCGTTGAGAGCGGTCGCTCAAGATTACGCTTGTCCGTTTGGTCCACGCCAGCGTGCAAATGTTTCGTTGGGCACTCCCAGCGAATCGAGTGCCTTGCCCACTGTATGGTCGACAATGTCTTCGACCGTTTTCGGCATTGAATAGAATCCGGGGATCGGCGGTAAGATGACGGCACCGATTTCCGCAAGCTGCGTGAGGGTCCGCAAATGCCCCAAGTGTAGCGGCGTTTCGCGGACCACGAGCACGAGCCGGCGGCGCTCTTTAAGACATACGTCTGCCGCGCGCACGAGCAAGTTATCATTGAGTGAATACGCGATAGCTGACGCCGTCTTGATCGAACACGGAACGACGATCATACCATCGGTCTTGAAAGAACCGCTCGAGATGGGCGCTGCGAGGTTGTCTTGGTCGTGCACCTCGTCGGCGAGTTTTTCCACGGATTCGACCGAGCGCGCCGTCTCGATCGTCATCGTGCGCTTGGCTTGGCCGCTCAGCACGAGATGTATCTTCGCACCAGGTGTGGCGCGGAGCGCCTCAAGCAGCCGGATGCCGTAGATCGTGCCACTCGCGCCTGTGATGCCGACGATATAGGTCCCCATTATATGACCACTCTGACAAGCATTTCGACGCGCGAATCAAAGCGTCGAGGCGAGCAGCGCGCGCACGAGACGCGAAAACCTGGCCGGCGCCGCCTTAACAGTTGGGCGTTACAACGCGGACACGACAGCACGTAGCGGCGACGGCTACGCCGATTCTTTACCGGTATAAAATGATAAATGCTCGTCAGACCAACTTCAAGCATCTTGCGCTTGAATTCCGCGCCGTGGCCACTCGGCAGTCCGTGCTGGTGAAGCCACGCGTGCACCATCTCATGGAGCAGCGTGGGTTCCATGTGTTGTGGTTGAGCTGCGAGAAGCGTCGGGGACAATTCGATGACGGGTGGACGATGCCCGATGCGCCCGGCAACTGATGTAAGACGAGGGTTGAATGCGATCCGATACGCACGAAGCACGCCGCCAAAATGCCGCGCATTGAGTATGGCGAAGATCAACTGCAGATCCGCCGCGGATGGAAGTCCATGAGTGTCGCGACGATCGGCCAAAGCGAGAGTCACTGTCGGGGTCATAGCTTCGCGTGCCCCACACCCGCACCTTCAGAGGAGCGGTCGCACGTCGACGATAACATCCTGCCGCCATGAAGATCTTTATCTCGGGAGATATGGAAGGCGTTGCCGGCATCACGGCGATCGAACAAACTGATCCGATAGGCCAGCCGGAGTACGCATATTCGTGTAAACTCATGACCGGTGAGGTGCGCGCAGCATGCGAGGGCGCATTTGCGGGTGGTGCAACAGAGGTTTTGGTAAACGACTCGCATTGGAACATGCGCAACATCATCCATGAGGAACTGCCGCCGCAGGTTCGTCTCATTCGCGGCAGCCTCAAGCCGCTCTCGATGAATCAAGGGCTGGACCTTTCGTGCAAGGCCGCGGCGTTTGTCGGATACCATGCTCCCGTGGGGACTGCGGACTCGACGCTCGACCACACCTACACAGGCGATCTCTACGACGTGCGCATCAATGGCGAGCGCTGCAGCGAGGCCCGCATAAACGCTGCAGTCGCGGGCTCCTTTGGCGTGCCGGTCATCTTTATTTCGGGCGATCAGCATGCATGTGAAGACGCGCGCTCATTCATGCCGTGGATCGACGCGGTGGAAGTCAAGCGCGCGATCGGCCGATACGCGGCAAGTTCCCTGTCGCCTGAGCAAGCGCGTCAAGCGATCGCCGACGGGATGAAGCGCGCGGTTTCACGACTCGCAAGCGGCGGTGCGAAGCCATATGCATTTGCCTCGCCAACGACGCTCGAACTTGTTTTTACGTCGACCGCAAAAGCTGATATGGCGATGCTGCTGCCGGGTAGCGAACGGCTCGACGGTCGCACGCTCCGCTATGCTCACCCAGACTTTCTCACGGTGTTCAGAGCTTTTCGAGCTATGATGACACTCGGTTCGAGCGTCTCCTGAAAGAAAGCATATGAAATCGATTATGTAGCGGGGGTGTGCGTTAGCGCACTACGCAACCGTTTTGTAACGAAAGCTGCGCCGCTCGCATCCTATGAGCGTGCCGGGCGCCGCACTAGCGGTCCCCCACCAAGCGACGTCCGGCGGGTAAACTCTGCAAAAAGGTTCAGGCCCGGTAGCTCACACCGGGCCTGACCATTTCCTTGAGACCGACGGTCGATCTAAAGTCGACCGCTACACACTCGGTTGAGGTTCCGTTTCGACCTTAGGCTCCTCCGCCGCAGCCTGTTGCTCTTCGGCTGCTTCGCCATTTGAAGCAGCGCGTGTCTCACTTGGTTGTTCTTCGCCTGTCGCGTCCGCCTTTTGTTCTGCCGGAGTCTCAGCAGGCGCCGTACGTTCAGCCTCCTCGCTGGGTGGTTGCCAATCGTAGTCCGCCGGATTCAGGTTGAACTGCTCGGGAGTCAGTCCGAGCTTATGCAGCCAATCCAGCGCGAGCAGATAGTGCCGCTTCGTGCGATACGCGAGCCAGCGTCTG
>DASZFB010000227.1:0-3163 GCA_035940275.1 Candidatus Eremiobacteraceae bacterium
GGCACGGCCGGCATGCCGCACGGGTTAATGAGGTCGAACATCGTCAAGTCGGTGCAAACATCCAGCGCGAAACCGTGGAATGTCACGCCCGAGCGTACAGCGGCGCCGACCGACGCAATCTTTGCGCCACGCACAAACACACCGGGGTGATCCGGACGACGCTCGCCTTCACACTGAAAAGCGACGAGTGCCGTTATGACGCTCTGCTCCATCTTGCGGACAAAACTTTGCACTTCGCGCAGTCTGGGCAACTTGAATATCGGATAGCAGACGAGCTGACCCGGACCGTGGTAGGTGAGGTCGCCGCCGCGCTCTACTTCGAAGTACTCAACGCCTCGGCGGCGCAGCTCCGATTCGGAAACGAGCAGATTGTGCGGCTTTCCGGACTTTCCCATGGTGATAACCGGCAAGTGCTCGCAAAATATTAGAGCATCACCAATCTCGTCCGCGGCTCGTGCAGCATGCAACCGCCGCTGCAACGACCATGCCGTGCCGTACGGCATTCGGCCGAGATCGTGGAAAGCGACGTTCATGCCGGCATCACCGCCTCGCGGCTAACGGGCAACCGGAGTTGCGACTTGGGGCGTGTTGACGATGTGAATCGCGCGCCCGTGCATGAACTCGGCCGCCTCCATGATCGGTTCCGAGAAGGTCGGGTGCGGATGGATCGTGAGACCGATGTCTTCGACGGTTGCTCCCATCTCAATGGCGAGCACCGCTTCGGCGACCATCGACTCTGCTGTAGGTGAGATGATGTGGACGCCGAGGACGAAATCTGTCTTCTTGTCGCCGACGATTTTCACCATGCCGTCAGTATTTCCAACGGTGCGCGCGCGGCCGAGCGCGGCAAGACGGAACCTTCCGATGCTCACATCATAACCCGCTGCCTTCGCTTGCTCTTCTGAGAGTCCGGCGGTCGCCAGTTGCGGATCCGTGTACACGCAATTGGGCACGGCCATCGGATCGTAGGCAGATGCCCGGCCCGCGATCGCTTCGGCGGCGACAACGCCTTCTTTCATCGCTTTATGCGCGAGGAGCGGTGCGCCAGCGCAATCGCCGACTGCATAAAGATGCGGCACGTTCGTGCGGCGCTGCGCATCGACCGCAACAAAGCCGCGCTCGAGTTTGACACCGATCTTTTCGAGTCCGATACCGGACGTGCGTGGCCGGCGACCGACCGCGACCAGTACTTTATCGTAGTCACGCGTCTCGTTGATCTCGCCCTCAAGCACCGCGCTGACCTTACCGCCCTTTACGGTGACGGACGTCGCCTTCGTCTTGAGGTGAACGTTGATGCCTTGCTTCTTGAGGATGCGAAGCATGAGCGTTGAAATCTCGAGGTCGGTGTCGCCGAGCGCACGGTCAGCGAGCTCGACGACGGTGGCATCCGCGCCGAGCCGCTTGTAAATGGTTGCGAACTCGAGGCCGACGACGCCGGCGCCTAAAATCAAGATACTCTTGGGCAGGTCGGCAAGACTGACGGAATCGTCGGAGTTGAGGATGGTCCGCCCATTTCGGTCGAACCCTGGCAGGCTCACGGGTTCGGAGCCGGTGGCGATGATGACGTCCTTCGCAGACAATGTTTCGGCGGAGCCGCTGTTTTTCTTTACCCGCACGCTCGTCCCATCGACGAGCTCGGCCGTGCCGCTGAGCGATTCAACCTTATTTGCCTTGAAGAGCGTGCCAATGCCGTTGACGAGATCGTCAACCATCTTGCTCTTCCATTTGTTGAGTCCGGCCAGATTGATCTTTGGCTCAGAGAAGTCAACGCCCATCTCCTTGACCTCATGGGCTGCGTGAATGACCTCGCCGATGTGCAGTAAGAACTTCGTTGGCATGCATCCCCAGTTGAGACACACTCCTCCCAAGCGCTCTTGCTCGACGCACAGGACGCGCTTGCCGAGTTGGCCCAAGCGGATCGCGGCGCTGTAACCGCCGGGACCGCCGCCAATGACGATCACATCGTACGTTGTGGCCACTTCTAACCGCCTTCCATGAGCATGACGTCAGGATGTGCGAGCGACTGCGCTACATCTTTGACAAAATTCGCTGCGAGTGCTCCGTCCACCACGCGGTGGTCGAACGAGATTGAGAGATACATCATGTGGCGGATGACGATTTGACCGTCGCGCACAACCGGGCGCTCTTGAATTGAATGTGTGCCGAGGATACCAACTTCCGGATAATTGATAACCGGGAATGTGAAGAGCCCACCAACCGAGCCGACGTTCGTGATGGTAAATGTACCCCCGGAGATGTCGTCGTGCGAAAGTTTGCCGTGACGCGCTTTATCGGCGAGCTGCGCGATGTCGGCAGCTAGCTCGAAAATCGTCCGTGTGTCTGCGTCGTGGATCACCGGCACGACGAGGCCCTCGTCTGTGTTGACCGCGATGCCGATGTTGTAGCGCTTCTTGAGAATGATCTCGTGTTTTTCTTCATCGAGCGATGCATTCATGAATGCGTGGCGCTTGAGCGCGCCTGTCACCGCTTTAACAAAGAACGGCAAGTACGTGAGTTTCACCCCGGCGGCTGCAGCCTTTTCTTTTGCGCGCTCGCGCATTGCGACGAGCTCGGTCAAATCGGCTTCGTCCACGTGAAGCGTGTGCGCGGCGGTGTGCTTGCTAAGCACCATGTGGTCGGCGATGGCGCGGCGCAGCCCCCGAAGCGGTATGCGTTCGTCCTCGCGCGATACGGCTGTTGCGGCGACACGGCTCGGAGCCTGTGTGCCAGAGGCTGCCTGACTTGCAACTCTTTGCACATCGTCTCGCTGGATGCGGCCACCGTCACCGGAACCCTTAACGTGGAAGAGATCCACGCCGAGTTCGCGCGCGAGCTTGCGGACGGCTGGTGCGGCGAGCGGCCGGCCGAAACGGCTGAGCACTGCGGTCTCGCCTTGAGAGGTGACGCCATGCGCTTGACCATTGCCGCGTGGTGGCGTCGCAGGTTTCGCTGGGGCCTGTGCTTTGGCGGCCTCGGCCGAGGCAAGCTCGGCCGCTACAGGTTTCGTCGGCTCAGCAGCTACTGGTTTCTTTGGTTCGGCTGATACGGGTTTCGTTGGCTCGGCCGCTACCGGCTTCGCCGGTTCTGCGGTAGGCTTTGCAGCGACGACTGCTGGATGGTCGTCAATCGATTCGCCTTCCTTGCCAAAAATTGCAATCGGCTT
>DASZFB010000228.1:0-3589 GCA_035940275.1 Candidatus Eremiobacteraceae bacterium
TCCTGATGATTACCCGCGAGACGATCCACGCCCCGAGCGTGCGTAGTCGCGTGCTCGATGGCGACATTGGCTATGTCCAAGTGCTCGTCTTCGGCATGACGACCGGTCAAGAGTTGTCGACGGCAATGCAGAAGCTCGACAAGCAAGGCGTCAAAGGCATCGTGCTCGACCTGCGCAACAACGGCGGCGGCTATCTGAACGCAGCGATCGATGTGTCGTCATTGTTCGTCCCCGAGGGTCCTATCGTTTCCATCGACAGCCGGAGCAAACCGCTGACGACGTTTGACGCTGAGAATACAGCCATGACGCCGCGGCCTCTGGCGGTGCTCGTCAACGGCTTCACGGCGAGCGCATCAGAAATTACGTCGGGCGCAATTCAAGATTCGGGGGCGGGCGTGCTCATTGGCAGCCGCACCTTCGGCAAGGGCGTCGTACAGACGATCTACCCACTGCCGGATGGTAGCGCCATCAAGATCACAACGGCACGATACCTGACACCCAACGGACGCGATATCAACTCGGTTGGCATCGCACCTGACATCGCTGTTCAAGACGTCAAGGCGCCTGACTTCGGCAAGCCCGCGACTGACGGACAGCTCCAGCGCGCGCTCTCGTATGTTCACGACAAGATCGCAGCCGGGAATGCGCCAGATACAACGAAACCGGCCGGCACGGAAGGCGCCAAGCAGTCCGGCGCCGCTGGTACTTCGAGTTCCTCTGCAGCTGCGCAGGGAACAAGCCAACAGTAGATAAGCGCGGGCGCATGGCCGTCGAAAAAACGACCGGCGCCGCGTTTTCCTGGGAGCCAACGCCAGAAGCCATCGAGCGCGCCAACATCACGCAGTTTATGCGTGAGGTCGGCGCTCGTACGCTCGACGATCTCTGGGAAATGGCGCACCGCGATATCGGCGCCTTCTATGGTCAGCTGGTCGAGCACCTCAAGCTCTCGTGGTTCACGCCCTATACCAACGTTCTGGATAGCTCGCGCGGCATTCCGTTTGCGCGCTGGTTTGATGGCGGGTCGTACAACGCATCGTACAACTGCATCGATCGTCATGTGGCGCAAGGCCGCGGGCAAGCACCTGCAATAATCTGGGAATCGGAGAATTGCACATCCCGCGCGCTCACGTTCGATCAACTGCTGGCGGAAGTCTCGAAGATCTGCGGCGTACTCAGCGACCTAGGCGTGCGCAAGGGCGACACCGTAGGCATCTTCATGCCGCTTGTGCCGGAGACAGCGATCGCGTTGTTGGCGATCGGCAGAATCGGTGCTATCGCTGTTCCCGCGTTCTCGGGCTACGGTGCCAAGGCACTCGCGACACGACTCGACGACGCGAAGGCCAAGATACTATTTACCGCTGACGGGACCCATCGCCGCGGGAAGTTTGTCGACATGAAGAGCGTCGCAGACGCCGCCTGCAATGATGTTCCCAGCATCGAGCATCTCATCGTGCTTCGTCACCACGACACACCGGTCAAGTGGAACGATGCGCGCGACGTGGATTGGCATAAGGCCAGCTTCGCGCAGCCACATTTTTTCGAAGCAGAACGCACGGCATCAAACGATCCCTATCTGTTGCTCTACACCTCGGGATCGACCGGAAAACCGAAAGGCGCTGTCCACGGTCACGCCGGTTTTCCGGTGAAGGTGCAGATCGATCAGTATCTCTGCTTTGACGTGAAACCGGGCGACCGCATGTTGTGGTTTACCGATATGGGCTGGATGATGGGCCCGTTTCTCGTGCTCGGCGCGCTCGGACTAGGAGCAACAGCAGTGCTCTATGACGGCACACCGGATTACCCGCACCCTGGCAGGCTGTGGGAAGTGTGTGCGCGACACAAGGTCACGCACCTCGGCATCGCGCCGACTGCGATCCGGTCATTGATGGTTCACGGGGACGACGTGCCACGCAAGTGCGACTTGTCGGCTCTTCGAATTTTAGGATCGACCGGGGAAACCTGGAACCCTGAGCCCTACCGGTGGTTCTCGACCGCTGTCGGCGGAGGCAAGCTCCCCATCATTAACTATTCCGGTGGTACCGAAATAAGCGGCGGCATTTTAGGTTGTTTTCCCATCCGCCCACTGGTGCCGTGCGCGTTCCATGGGCCAGTGCCAGGGATGGATGCCGACGTGGTGGACGATCAGGGCCGCTCACTACGCGGCAAGGTCGGAGAGCTGGTTGTTCGTCAGCCGTGGCCCGGTATGACCATCAGTTTTTGGCACGACGACGAGCGCTATCTGCAAACATATTGGTCGCGGTTCAAGGACGTATGGGTGCATGGTGACTGGGCGAGCGTTTCCGAAGACGGATTTTGGTTTATTCATGGGCGCTCCGACGACACGATCAACGTAGCCGGCAAGCGAGTCGGACCGGCAGAGTACGAAAGTGCGCTCGTGGGCCAGGGCTCTGTGCGTGAAGCTGCAGCAATCGGCGTGCCGGATGAGCTTAAGGGCGACACGGTAGTATGCTTAGCGGTATTGCGCCCTGGCTTCCAAAGCAGCGACGAGCTCCGCGCAGCGCTGATGCAAGCTGTGATCGACAGCATGGGGAAGGCACTTGCGCCGAAGGCAATCAAGTTCGTCGATGATCTGCCTCGCACGCGCAATGCAAAACTCTTGCGCCGCGTCGCTCGCGCGCGCTACCTCAAGCTGGAAAATCTAGGCGATCTCACCGCGCTCGAAAATCCGGCATCACTCGAAGCCATCGACCGCGCCCGCTAGCGTAGGAAGTTCAGTCTTCTGTCATTGCGTCGGCAGCTTGAAGAACCGCGCAATCTTCTCGTTTGCCCTCGCACCGACACTCGATCGCCCGTTCAAGCGTGCGCCGAGTGGTCTCCGCTTCTCTCATCCACGAATCCAGCTCTGTAATTCGGGCTTGCAGAACCGAAACCCAAACTTCGCGTCCTGCTCTTGAACCGCGTATATGTTTGGCCATTGAAGCAAGACTCCGGATTGGAATGCCGCTTGCCCGGAAGAAGCGCATTGCCTTGAGTTCGTCGATAATCTCAGGTTCGTACTGGCGAACGCCGCCTCTGCGCGCCGGCGATGGGATGATACCAGCAGCTTCATAATACCGGATTGCGGAAGGCGAGACGCCTGTTGCCCTCGCCACCTGTCCAATGGTCATCGAAACTGGCCTCTTGACTTCGAGTGCACTTTAGGACTTATCATCGTGCCTATGCAGATTCATTTCAGATCGCTTCCCACCCTGGCCAAGTTCGGCATTGGCGCCGGCATTTTTTTACTATGGATGGTATTCGAGCGCGAGGTTATCGAGCGTTTTGGCATCTACCACTACATGCCGTTCTACCGCGTCGAAGGCGTCTGCGCGTGGGATGTTCTTGTGTTCGTCATCATCTCTGGCTCCTTCATATACTTCAGCAAGCGCCCCGCGAGCGAAAAGATATAGCGATGTCAACAAGGCAGCGTACGATATTCATCGCGCTTGACATCGCACAGCGAGGGCATATCAGAAAGCTGGTATAATAAATACCAAGTCTTTTTGAAGGAGAGCCTCATTTCCGACGCTTGGCTGATCGCTATTGCGCTCTTGCTCTTACTGGTGGTCGGGTTAGTTGGAGCGTTTTG
>DASZFB010000229.1:0-1656 GCA_035940275.1 Candidatus Eremiobacteraceae bacterium
GCGGCCATTCTGGCACCACATTTGCAAAGCGCAGGCGTTGCAGGCATGATGAGTCCCGCGGGTGTCAATGCGCGTGACGCAAACGAATTGCGTTCCTGGCTCGAGCAATGGGGATTCGAAAGAGCGTTGCCCACCGCACAAGTCAACCAAGTGCACGGAACGACGATCGCTCCGGCGCGGCCAGACGGTTCGCCAGGCGTCGAAGCGGACGGTTTGTGGTTCGATGACGACGGACTGATGCTCATGGTAAAGGCCGCGGACTGCGCGCCCGTGTGGGTTGCCGACATGGCGTCGAAGCGCTTTGCGCTCGTGCATGCCGGGTGGCGCGGCGTCGCTGACGGCATAATTGCGTCTGCCATCGATGCGCTTGCTGCGGGCGGAACCGTTGCCGAGGAGCTTGCCATCGCTGTCGGGCCGCACTTGCGGCCGTGTTGCTTTGAGGTAGGGCCAGAAGTTGCTGACCGCTTTTCATCAATCCAGGGCGCGATAAAAAGCGCAGATCAATTGAAGGTGCCTCGTAAGCGGCAAGACAGTGTGTCGCTCGACCTCTCGGCTGCGATCCTCGCAGATCTGAGTGATCTCGGCGTACGCGAGGAGCAAGTTTTTGTCGCAACCGCATGCACGCGCTGTCATCCAGAGCTATTTCATTCCTACCGGCGCAATGGATCCGGCGGCCCGCTCATGGCGGCCGTCGCGGCCAGGCGCTCGTGAGTCCGGGTACTGGCGGCGCAGTCGCCACGCGTGGCTGCGCGCTCATCGTCGACGACGAGCCGCACGTGGCAGAATTGTTGCGCGATGCGCTCGCGGCGGAAGGTTTCACACCGGTGATTGCGGGCGATGGACTCGCCGCGCTGCGCCGCGCCCGAGAATACTCGCCGGACGTTATCGTCCTCGACATTGGCCTACCCGGACTCGATGGGTTCGAGGTGTGTCGTGCCTTGCGCAAAGAGACAGGTGCGCCAATCATCGTCGTCTCCGCGCGCGGTGAGGAAATCGACAAGATCGTTGGATTGGAAATCGGTGCAGACGATTATATCGCCAAGCCATTTTCGCCGCGCGAGCTTGTCGCGCGAGTGCGCGCGATCATGCGGCGCACAGGCGTCGAACCGCCAGCGCCTGCAAAGCGACGCACGGTGGGCGATATTTGCGTGGACGCGGACCGACGCGAAGTCACAGTCGGTGGAACAGCGGTGCGCCTCAAACCTCGCGAGTTCGACTTGCTCTGGCTCTTCGTTCGCAACGAAGGACGCGCGTTCACGCGCGACCAGCTCATCGAAGCCGTATGGGGTTTCGATTTTGAGGGAGATCCCCGGACGGTCGACGTTCACGTGCGCCGCATCCGCCGCGCTCTGGGTGACCCCGCGGACAAGTCGCGCTACCTGCACACTGTTCACGGGCTCGGTTATAAGTTCACAGCGCCGCGATAGCTTTGAGATGAATCCACTATTTCCAGACGCCAGGATGTGGTCACGCGACGAACTTATTGCAATCCTCGGTGAACCGGAGCGAGAAAAAATGCAAATCTCGCACTCTGAGATTATGGCGGACGGCTCGCAGTCAATCACGCCTGTGGAGGTCAATCGGGGGACTATTGGAGCTCAGCGAATTATGTTTTGGCGGTGCTCACCCGTCCCCAGCGATGCCGAAGACGTACAT
>DASZFB010000230.1:0-2989 GCA_035940275.1 Candidatus Eremiobacteraceae bacterium
CCCCAGTGCGACAGATGATTTGTTTGGTCTCATGAAATCGGTTACTGACGCGGCAATCGCACCTAATGGAAAAACGCTCAGCGAATACTGGGGCAAGCAGGATCCTAAGCGCGCCATCACGGCGATGGGCACCGGCAGCGATCACGAGAGCTTTCAATATCATTTGAATATTCCATCGGCGAGCATATTCTACGGTGGCGTTTTCGGCACGTATCATTCGGGTTACGAGGACATTGCCAGCCTCAAGGTTTTCGATCCGGGCATGCGCTATGCCGACGCCGCCGCGCGTCTATACAACGTTATCACGCTTCGCCTCGCAGATGCACCGTATCCCGATATCCAACTGCATCTCGATGCGCTTGCTGTCGAGCGACGATTGAACGCATTTGCCAATGCTCGCGGCGATGAGGCGCTGCGCAGGCGAGTCGCGCACACCTTGCAGCCCTACGTCGACAAGTTCGCACAACTGAGTGAAAGCGTGGACCAAGCCGTCGACCAATCCGTCGCATACAGCAACATGTCGTCACTTACCAACCTGCGCGCCCTCACGATCCAGATTCGGTCAGCGTTTTATTCTCCGCGGGGAATTCCGGGAGAACCCTGGCAGGGCAGCGTGCTGTACAATTCTGACGACGTCATTTCAACGTTGCCATCGCTCGAGACGACGCTCGACCCAAAAAACGGCAAGGCGGCGCTCGACCAGCTCGTTGCAACCTTCCAGAAGCTGCCGCCACTCTTGCTTGTGTCGAGGTGATGGAAGCACAGAAGCTCAGACCGATCAGGGCGATTTTTTTTGACCTCGACGATACGCTCCTCGACGACACAATTTCGAGCGAGCGCAGCGCGGCGCACGTCGCAGCGGAACTTGCGGGCGATCGCGGTGTTCCGGCCCATGACCTTGCTGTAGCATATATGGACGAGGCGATGGCGTTTTGGGAACGGCTCGAACCTGGTACAACGAAGCCGCCCAGCGGCGCTATACGTCCAACGCTATGGCAAGCCGCACTTGCACGCCATGGCATCATCGATCCGGACCTGGCCAAGCGCCTCGCTGCCCGATATGATGCAGTGCGCATCGAACGCGTTGAGCTTTTTCCCGAAACTCTGCCGGTGTTGCATGAACTGCACGGCCGCTACAAAATGGCGATTATCACGAATGGGTTCGCCGAGACGCATGATGCAAAGATCGCGCGCCTCGACCTCTCGCGCTTTTTCGATACAGTCGTGCTGGCCGGCGAGATGGAACTTGCGAAGCCCGACCCCGCAGTGTTCCGACACGCCATGGAGACGCTGAATGTGGCCGCCGAGGAAAGCGTCATGGTAGGCGACCGCTTCGATCGCGATATCAAGGGAGCTCATGCCGCCGGCATGCGCGCGGTCTGGGTGAATAGCCGCAATGACGTCATGCCCGCCGGGGAACGCCCGCCGGATGTCACCATACAATCCATCGCCGAGCTGCCAGCCGCAATAGTGACGCTCAGCACGCCCTAGCCCTGTAAGAAGTTACTTCCCACCGCAATCTTATATGAAGAGATTTTGGCGGAGGGAAAATCATGCGTTATCTCGTTTCGATCGGTGTCTTTGCGGCCGTGCTTGTTGCGGTCGCAGGACTCACAAGTTCGCCCGCCAGCGCAGAATTTCAAGTCTGCAATGAATCGGGCGAGCACATTAACGTCGCCGTAGCGTATTACGATTCCTCGAGCGACTCATTCGTTTCCGAGGGATGGTGGAATATGGATTCAGGCGATTGCAAAACGCCAATCGGCGGCAACCTCGCAAACAAGTATTACTATGTGTATGCTGAGAGCGACGAACACACATGGACCGGGTCTCACTCGCTGTGCCTAAACCCGCAGCATAAGTTTACGCTCTACGATGCGGATAAGAGCTGCGACTATTCGTGGGAGAAGTTCTTCCGCGTTGATACAGGCGATGCGGAGAGCTACACGCACACCATCCGTTAAAGCTATGTAGCGGTCGAATTTACGTCGACCGATGTAGCGGCCGACTTTATGTCGGCCGTTGCGTTATCATAACTAGAAGCTACATTTCCCTGTGCCCAAGAGGCACTTGCACTCCCCTGTCGCGAACAAGTACCTTCCATGCACAAATCGATCAATTTCCCACCCAAGGATCCGTATGCAGCGCCGGTGCTGGCTATTGCGCCGCGTCATGGGCTTGAACACATCGTTATCAAGGGCGCACGCGAGCACAACCTCAAGAACATCGATCTCACCCTGCCGCGCAATCAGCTCATTGTCATCACCGGACTTTCGGGCTCGGGCAAAAGCTCGCTCGCCTTCGACACGATCTACGCCGAAGGCCAGCGACGATACGTCGAGTCACTTTCATCTTACGCTCGGCAGTTTCTCGGCCAGATGGAAAAGCCAGACGTCGATTACATCGAGGGAATGTCTCCGGCGATTTCCATCGACCAGAAATCGACAAGCCGCAACCCGCGTTCGACTGTGGGCACAGTTACCGAGATCTATGACTACTTGCGATTGCTCTATGCGCGCATCGGCCACCCGCACTGCCCAAACTGCGGGCGGCCCATCACGCCGCAAACGGCCGAGCAAATTGTCGACCAAATACTGCAACGGCCCGAGGGCACTCGCATACAAGTCCTCGCGCCCATGGTGCGTGGTCGCAAGGGAGAGTATCAGAAGCTCTTCGAGCAGGCAATCAAAGACGGGTACGCGCGCGTGCGCGTCGACGGCCAGGTCCGCGAGCTGCGCGAGAAAATCAGCATCGACAAGAAGCGCAAGCATACGGTTGAAATCGTCATCGACCGGCTTGTTCTCAAGCCGGAAATTCGCAAACGGCTCACCGACTCGGTGGAGACGGCACTTAAGCTGACGCAAGGACTCCTCGTGGCGCTCGTGCAGAAGCCCGGCGCAAAAGAAGAAGAGCTGACCTTCTCTGAAAAGTTTGCCTGCATCGAGTGCGGTCTGTCGTTCGAAGAGCTGACACCGCGAATGTTCTCCTT
>DASZFB010000231.1:0-4627 GCA_035940275.1 Candidatus Eremiobacteraceae bacterium
CTGTACGTCGATAGCCGCGAAGTTAACGTCTGTTCCGACATTCAGCGTTACAAAAACCTCGACAACGCCTTCTTGGATGTCGGTGTCGATGTGCTGCACGTGGTTGACGTTTTGAAGTTGGTCCTCAATGGGCTTGGCAACCAGGCGTTCCATCTCCTCAGGACTTGCGCCGGGATAGAAAGCGTCCACTGCGACGAAGGGCAGTGTGATGTTCGGGTTGATGTTTTGACCCATCGACCGATAGCCGATTATCCCAAACAGAATAACTGCTAGGAAGAAAAGCGTAACGACCGTCGGGTTCTTAATAGCGAATCGAGTCAGCCACATATACCGGATTATAACAAGCGAAGGGTGAATTTGTTACGCCGATTAGCCGATTTAGCACATGCCGGCGAGCAAACTGAAAAACTTCTAGAGAACTTTCGGTAAATGAACGATAATTCCCGGTTTATTAAGGCCGGTCTGTACGGGGCGGGCCACTTTGGCGCATTCGTGGTGCGGTCGCTCGCACAGAGCAATTGCGTGCGAGTCGTGGCCGTTGCCAGCCGAACTGCGGAGCGGGCGGCTATTTTGGCCCGCGAAGAGGGTGTACGACGGGCGCATACGTCCTACGAAGCGTTGCTCGCCGACCCCGATGTGGATCTGGTCATTGTAGCAACTCCTCCGGCCGAGCATGCTCGGCAAACACTCGCCGCGTTTGCGGCTGGTAAGCACGTCTTCGTGGAAAAACCTTTAGCGACGTCACTCGATGATGCAGAACAAGTTCAGGCTGAAGCCTCGTCTCGAAATCTCATAGTCGCGGTTGACTATCCCATGATCTATTCTCCGCTCGTGGAAGCGGCAGCACTCTTCAGCGCTTCGCGCCTGGTTGGCCCGCTGCTCCGCATTTCGGTTGAAAATATTGCAAGCTGCAAGGGACTCGACGACTCGCACTGGTTCTGGAACAAGGATCTGTCCGGCGGTATTTTTGTCGAGCACGGTGTCCACTTTTTTGATTGGTGTGGCAGAATCGCGGGCGATGTGCAGCGTGTGGTGGCCCTGACTGCTTCCCGTGGGATGCGGGAGGATCGAGTGTTTGCCGCCGTGGGCCATTCGAACGGCGCTGTAGCTTCATATTATCACGCGTTTGTGGCGCAGCCCGAAACCGAACGCACGCGAGCCGTACTCTCCTTTGAAGGTGTTGACCTGATTCTCGACGGCTGGATCCCGACTCGATTGCACATGGCGGGATCTTCTGCCGCCGTTGCTACGACGACTATTCGGCGAATGCTGCGCCGAACTGTTGAAAGCGTGCCGGACGCCACTGTGGGATTCTATTTCGATGCTGGTCCCAAGCAAGCACTGTATGCGGAGAGCGTTCGCGCGGCGGTTGAGGACATGGTGCATTCGATCCGCGAGCCCGGATACGTGGCGCGTAACGACATTCGCCGCGCACTCCCGAGCCTTCGCGTAGCGATTGCAGCTCGCGATGCTGCTCAAAACGGCATCGCCGTCGAGGTTGACCCTAAGAAAACCGCAGTGCTGCCTTAACTTCTTCAGGCGCCGGCTTGTTCAGCAACAACTTCGGAAGGTCGTCCAGTCCGACGACCTGGGAAACGATTTTGTCGACCTTCACCGTCTTGCTGCCGAGCATGGCAACAGCCTTTTCCATAGTGAAGGGATTGATGTTGGAGGCCACGAGACGCAGCTCTTTGCGATAGAGTTCGTACGGCTCAATTGTCACCTTCGCGGCGATCGGAGCAACACCAAAGAGAAGAATGTCCGCGCCACGGCGGGCGAGCCGAATTGCTGTATGCACGGCTTCAGGGTTCCCCGTGCAATCGATGACTAAATCGTATTCTTCAGTGTGGCTGTCGTGTTCAACCATTTCAGGGGTGTAGACTTCATCTGCGCCAAGCTCTTCGGCGAGCGCTCTCCGAGAAGCGGACGGCTCCGAAATAACCACGCCTGAGGCTCCAATCTCACGCACGGCTTGCTGCATCAGAAGACCAATGCTTCCCGCACCGAGAATTGCGACCGTTCCCCCGGCTTGCATTTTAACGCGTTCGAGACCATGGATGACGCATGACAGCGGCTCGGCAAATGCTGCGTCGTTGAGCGATAAGGTGTCAGGAATTTTGTACAGTTGTTGGTGGGGCGCGACGACACGCGGCGCCATGCCGCCAGGTCGTGTAACGCCAATCGCGCTGAGATGTTCGCACAGGTGGATATCGCCGCGACGGCATGGCGCACACTCGTGATCTGGAATGTTGGGGTCGATGGACACTCGGTCGCCCACGCAAATCGTTTCAACCTGGTCACCGACCGTGACCACCGTGCCTGCGATCTCGTGACCCAAGACATTGGGATAGGTTGCGGGGTACGTGCCGTTTGCTATATGCCGGTCGGTTCCGCAGAGACCGCACGAGGCGACAGCGACAACCGCATCAGCCACCCCGGGGGTCGGGTCTTCCCATTCAGCGACGGAGACCATGTTCGGCTTCTCTACGACAAGCGCTCTCATGCCGGGAACTTATTGCTTTAGGGAAACTGACCTTTTGAAGCAGCGGACTGTTGAAATAACGGACCTTTGAAGTAACGGACCTTTAGGTCCGTTTATGACACCGCAAAAAGCCGTTTGCACGCTACCTAGCGAAGCCGTCGCTCGTGCAACGACTACGCATTCGTGACGGCTACTTTCGAGATCAATCGGGCAAGCCTGTGTATCTCATCGGCGCCAATTTTTGGCCCAAGCGTACGGGCCCGTGGATGTATCGCGATCCATGGAACCCCACCGCGGTTGGAGAGGATCTCGGCGAACTTGCCACGCTCGGAGCTAATGCCGTTCGGATCTTCTGCTTTACACCCGACTTTATGCCGGCTCCCGACGTCGTTGAGACCGAGTCTCTCCAACGTCTCGCTACAACGATCGACATTGCTGCGAAGGCAGGGCTCTGGTCGATCCCCACCTTTCTTGTTGGTCACATGTCGGGCGAGAATTGGAACGCCGACTGGTGTCGCGGACGCGACTGGTATACCGACCCACTGCTGGTCGATGCGAGCGAATTGCTCATCGGAACAGTTGCTTCGCATTTCGCAGGCGACGCACGAATCGCGGCGTGGCTTCTAAGCAATGAATGGCCGCTCTTCGCCGGCCGTACAAGCGACGAAATCGGATTGCGCTGGGCCATACACCTGTGCGCGACGTTGCGCGCTGCGGATCCGGAGTGCAATGTCTCACTCGGAGACGGGAGCTGGGACGTCATCAACGGCCAGCATAGCGGCCTGCCCGCCCGAGCGCTGCGAGACGTCGTCGACTTCTACGGTCCGCATTTCTATCCGAAAGAGACCGACGCGCTGCGACATTCAGTCTTCGCCGGTTTTGCGATGCGAATGCTGCAGCCGCTACGGCACCCCGTGCTCCTTGAAGAGTTCGGGTGCTCCTCCGATCAGTCGGACGATCAGGCGGCCGCGGCGTATTACCGGACCGTGCTTTGGTCGGCGTTCGGCGCGGGCAACTGTGGAGCGCTTTTTTGGAATTCACACGACTTCACTGTCGCTGACCGACCGCCATATTCGCATCATCCGTACGAGTTGCATTTTGGCGTCCTACGTACCGACGGCTCGCTCAAGCCCCAGGCACATGAGGTAACGCGTTTTGCCGCCTTCGCGACGAAGCATAACCCCGATGAGTGGGAACGACAAGACCCGGTCGTTGCGATTGGTCGAACATCGTATTATCTCGAGGACTTTCCGTTTGACTGGGGTTGGAGCAAACCCGAGCTGCGCGATCTCTTCCTTCAGTCATTCGCGACGTGCGTCATGGCCGGTCTCGATGCAGGCTTTGCTGATTTAGCGTCCGGCGCGTTCGGGAACGCGAAGATGCTCATAGTGCCCTGTTTGCAACAAGTGACGACCCAGGATGTCGCACAGCTCGAGACCTTCGTGAGCGGCGGCGGAACGCTGTATCTCTCGTACGGTGGCGAGCCGTGGTTCCCGAATCTCGGGGCCTTCATTGGCGCAAGTCCGCGCATACGTTACGGTTTGATAGAGCCGTCGCCGGATTCGCTCCACGTAACGCTCGCGCGGGATTTCGGCGATCTCACCAAAGGCACCGAGTTGCACGTTGCCGTTCGAGGCGATCAGCGCCGACGCGCCGGCCTCGTCGTTGAACCGCACGAAGCCACGGTGATTGCTATCGACCACGCTGGCGATCCGATCATCCTCGAACGTCGTCTCGGCACCGGTCGAGTTGTTTTTGTGACACATCCGCTCGAGTATTACGCGCTAAACCGTCTCAATGCAAACGCCTCGGATGAAACCTGGAGGTTCTATCGCGCGGTCGCTCATGTGGCACACGCTTTTCCGGCACGCACGTGGCATTCGCTCGTGCAATCGTTTTCATGGCATTCGAAGACCACCCCGGCGTTGCGACGTGTCCTGCTAGTGAATCATGCGTCGGAAGCGGTTGTGACAGATTTGCCGGATGTATCTGGAAAACTTAGAGACGTTGAGTCAGGCGAGCAATGCGCGGTGCATTCGATACAGCTCGAGGCGAAAGGAGTACGTGTCTTCGATATAGCTCCGAGTAAGCCTATTTGAGCTTGAATTCTTCGACGCTATCGAGGTCTTGTAGGAAAAGAATCTC
>DASZFB010000232.1:0-2697 GCA_035940275.1 Candidatus Eremiobacteraceae bacterium
ATGACGATCCACCATAGTCCTCGCACTTCGTGCCAGCTAAAGACAAAGTATGTACCGGCGACCGCAAGGCCGGTGGCGACGATGAGACTGACACGACTTGCCCACAGTGTCGCTCTGGCCTGGCTTCGCGTCCACATCCACAACAGGGCCCGCAGCACTCGACCGCCGTCGCTCGGAAATGCCGGCAGCAAGTTGAACACCGCAAGCGACGCGTTCGCGAATGCGAGGAAGAAACACAGGGTGTAGCCCCACAGCCAATCAACCGCCCCAGCAGCGAGCGAGAGCAGATAGAATGCTATGGCAAGCACGACGCTCAGGGCCGGCCCGGCGATGGCGACTCGCAACTCGTCAACCGCGGACGCAGGTTCGTTCAAGATGGTCGCGACGCCGCCAAAAAGGAATAATGTGATCCCCCCGATGGGGATACCGAGACGGCGGGCAACCAGCGCATGTGCGAACTCGTGCGCAACAACGCTCGCGAACAAGACGAGCGAGGCGATGAGGCCTAGCACGATCGTGCTCTTGTGGCCCAATTCGGGCGTAAAATATCGAGCCGCGACGATCGCCGACCACGCGATCAGCGCGTAAATGATAAGCCAGCTCGGGTGGATGCCGACGTCGATCCCGGCGACGCGGCCGAGCTTCCAAATCCAGCGCAAACGCATTATGCTATGTTGTTTCCGGCGTCACGACACGGCACCCTCTACCAACTCCTCAAGCCAATCAAACGCCTTCGACGCGAGCGTGGCTTGCACGTGTGCCGCTTCTCGCACGTGTGACGATAACGTGCTGCGCTGTGTCCACAGTGACTCGGTGAGTTCATCTGCCGTGCCCGGTTGCAGCGGTGCGAGCGGATAGCGAAGGCTGTCGCATAGTGCCACGATTTTCGGGTCGTACGGCACCGCGAGAAATGGCACACCAAGGCGTGCTGCAAGAATGAGCGCGTGCAGCCGCATGCCGACGATCGCCGAGCACCGCTTGAAGAGCGCTGTCATCATTGCAAGATTGTATCCGCCGCCAACCAAAACCGGCGCGGTGCGACAACGACGAATGATCGACACGGCGGCCTCAACGTCCGCGGGCCTTTGGAAAGGAACAAAGATAACTTGCGCCCCGCAGCGGCTCGCGAGCACGTCGACCACGCGCGCGATTTCACCGGCAACCTTCTCAAGCATCCGCGACGGACGCACGACGACCGCCACGAGATCACCCGATCCGGTAATACCCTCGCCGACGAGCGCGTGCTCCACATCTTCGGGCACGGTTTCAGGCGCCAGAAAAACGGGGTCTGCACCACGCCGGATCTCGACGCGTGGCAGAATTTTTTGGAGTAGCTGGACACTTGCGTCATCGCGCACGATTGCGAGATCGACATTTGCGCAACTGCGCCGCACGATGTGCTTGCCGGTAAAGCTCAGCGGGCCAATGCCTTGCGCGAAGATAACCGCCTTGGCGCCGCTTCCTTTCGCTTCGTGAATGAGGCCGGCGTAGTAGAGTAGGCTGCGCAGGCTCGTGCTCGACTGCAAAAGGCCGCCACCACCGCTCACAAAAACGTCGGTTTGGCGCATCAGTTCGGCGATGCGTGAGACGGACGTGCGCGGCACGGCCTCAACACCGAGCTTCGCCGTTTGCTCGGGCAGGGCGGAGAGAACGCGGATGATATCAGTGCCGCGCCGGCGCCGCCACTCTTCGACAAAGATCTGGAGAATCGCATCGTCGCCGAAGTTGTCGAAACCGTAGTAGCCGGAGAGGAGCAGTCGCGCACCGGCTGCGCTCATCGCGATGCGGCCGGCCTCGCAAAGAAGCGGCGGTAGATACGCTGCGCGACGAAACCCAGCAGCGCCCCGAAGATGAGCCCGTTGATCACTCGCACGAGTGTAATGATCAGCGGCGTGTGGATGTGGCTAAATGTGTCGATGACATCAGCCAGCGCGATACCCGCGGCGATGACGATGAACCACCCAGCCGCCCTGCGGTGAATGGGAGTCAGCACCGGCAGCAACATAAGCGCAGGAAAGCCGAGCAAGAATTCCTTGAAGCGCGGTCGCGCCCCAACGAGCGTGGTCAAGACGCCGCGTAACTGTGTTTCGAAACCTGAGACACCGACATCCGGCTGATTGCCCGAGCGCATGAGCAAGAGCGTTGCACCGGTTGCGGCGACCAGCACCGCTGCGAACTGCCACACCTGCAGAGGCGCGCTTGCAACTTCGCCCGGCCGCTTTGGTGGACCAAAGAGCGGCGCGAAGGTATATAAGGCAATGAGCACAATCGGCGGCGCGAGTAACAACAGTTTGATGCCCAAGAACTGTTGCACTTCGATCATGAAGGTCGCCTGCGATAGCAAGCCGACCACGAAGAGTCCGCCGAGTACCGCAACGCCGCAGGCACGAAGCATGCAGATAAGACCATCGACCACGTCGCGCTTTAACGAACTGTCGGCGGACGGCGTTGGACGCTTAAAATATCCCGCGAGCGTCGTGCCTGCTAACACGGCGAATGTGAGGGCCGCGCCGAGCGCCCACAGTTGTCGCACGTTGTAATCGCGTTCGAAGACGGCGGTGACCCAGAAAGCAACCGTCGTCAGGCCGAAAAATGCCCACGACATCCATGGCTGTGCCGAACCATAGATGTCCAGCAACAACAAAAAAGCGCCAGCGGCACCGAGCGCCACGATAAAGTAGAGCAGCGTCAGTCTGA
>DASZFB010000233.1:0-2923 GCA_035940275.1 Candidatus Eremiobacteraceae bacterium
AAGTTGCCGGCATACTCGCGCGTTTCGAGGAATTCACCGGCGAGCTCCATCTTCTTGAACACGTCCCGTGTTGCGAAACGATAGTGCACGCCATCTTTTTCGTATTGGCGCGGGGGTCTCGTCGTGTAGCTGACGCAATACGCGACGTCCGGCTCGAGTTCGCGCAAGCGCTCGATGATCGTGTCTTTACCTGACCCCGAAGGGCCTGAAACGATTAGCAGAACGCTTCGTCGCATGTGGCCGCGCCTTTCATCGTGACCTGTCGAATGCTCTTTTATGACGCTTGATTTCTGGCTCGTTGCTCGCCTCGCAAAGGACCTTGACGCTTGTGTGAGCGGAGCTCGGATCCAGAGCCTCTCGGCGACCGGCACCGAACTCGTCTTCTTCTGTTATCGGCGCGGAACGCACGTGGCACTGCATGTCAGCGTCGATTCGAGTGCACCGCTTGTGGCCGCATACGAGTGCGCGCAGCCCCAAAAAGAAAGTAGCACGGGTGGGTGGACAGGGTCGGTTGCCGCACTTTTGCGCGGAGCCACAATCGACACCATCCATGCTGTTCCGAATGACCGCGTTATTTACGTCGACCTCAGTTCCCGTTCTGCGTTTGGGGTGCCTTCCCGCAGCCGCGTCGTGATCGAGTTGCAGCCACGTAAGGCGAATGCACTTGTCCTGCGTCCGGGAGATGACGGAACCTGGAACATCGTCGCGGCGGCAAAGCAGTTCGATGGCACACGTGATGCGCGCAGTGTAAAATCCGGCGAAGCCTATGAGCCCCCGCCGACGCGCAAGCAGCTCTTCGATCGTGCCCAGTTCATCCTCGCCGCAGGCGCAACGGACGGAGATGATGACCGCCTCGCGCGATTACTCGGCGACTTTGACGCAGAGTGCACGCCGCCGCTCGCGCGCGAAGCAGTGTATCGTTCAAAGTCGACGGTCGACGCAAGGTCGTCGGTCGACACAAGGTCGATGGTCGACACAAGGTCGACCGCTACACCTGCAACCGCGCGCGCGTTGCTTAAGACGTGGACCGCGGTACGTGACGAAGTCGAAAATGCACTCGAAGCTGGAGGTGAGATCTTTGTGGCGCGCAAGGGCAGCCAGCCTACGCTCTGCCACTTGATTCCACTGTCGTGGGTCCTTGCCGGTGCAGAAACAAATCCAGCGGTCTCCACGGCGACCGCGCAATCCGTCAACGAAGTGTGTCTCGAAATGCTGCACTCGCGCGCAAAGCCAAGCGCAAGCCCGCGCGGGCCGGACAAACTGCGCAAGAAGCTTGCCACGCTGATCGCTCGCGGACAGGATGAGTCGGCGCGCTTGGAGGCCGCACGCAAACGCGCGGCCGATGCAGATCACCTGCGCGATGCAGGGGACATGATTTACGCGCACTTGGCCGAGATCGCTACCGGTGCACAGCGTTTCGAGGCGGAGGACGGTCGCAGCGTCGCGCTCGATCCACTCTTAACACCAAAAGAAAATGCTGCCGAGTACTTTCGTCAGTACAAGAAGGCGCGAAGCGGGCTCCCGCGCATCGAGGCCCGGCTACGCACGCTGCAGTTTAGCCGCGAATATTGGGATCAACTTCTGTGGGAGCTGGAGCGTGCTGAGCAGCTTGACCCCGTCGAACGAGAGGTGGTGCTTGGCGAGATCGCAGACGCCCTGGGATTCAAGGAGCAACGCGAACGAGCACGACGTCAGCGAACCCAGGAACGGCGTGTCGCGCTCAGCGACGGCGCCTTTGCCCTCGTCGGTCGTTCGCCCAAGGAAAACGAACGTCTGACGTTCTCGATCGCCGGTCCGAACGATTACTGGTTTCACGCACGCGGCATTCCTGGTGCGCACGTGATCGTGAAGACGGGCGGACCTGAAATTTCGCCGCAGCAGATCGAGGAAGCGGCAGGACTGGCAGCGGCCCACAGTCGCGCGGCCGATTCAGCACACGTTGAGATTGACTACACGCAGCGCAAGCATGTGCGACGGCATTCAAGCGGTCGCCCCGGTCTCGTGTGGTATACCGATTTTCAAACCGTGCGCGTGCGCCCAGATCGTTCGAGAAACATCGCGTCGCCGAACGAGTAAAAACGGTACCCCATCCGAGCCGCTTCTTCGTAGGCCGCCAGGGTACTCTGCGTTCCGGCGAACGCGCACACGAGCATCAAGAGTGTGGATCGCGGCAGATGGAAGTTTGTGATCATCGCGTCTACAGTCGTGATGCCATCCGGCGGGTGAATGAAAAGTGACGTCCAGCGATCGCCCGCATGAACTGCGCCGTCCGGTGCCGTGCGCGCAGCGTCTTCGAGGGCACGCAGGGTCGTTGTGCCCACTGCGATAACCCGGCCGCCGCTCAGACGGGTGCGCGCAATTGCTTGCGCGGTGGCATCTGACATCTCGTAGCGCTCTTCATGCATTATGTGGTTGCGCACATCGGGGACATTGACTGGGCGAAATGTGCCAGCACCGACGTCGAGCGTTATCGTCGTCCAGTCGACGCCGGACTCGCGGAGCCTGGTGAGCAACTCCTGTGTAAAATGCAGCCCCGCGGTCGGAGCAGCGACCGATCCCTCTCGCGTTGCATACACAGTTTGGTAGCGCTCCTTCGCGTTGTCGGGAGCTGTTCGGATGTACGGTGGGAGCGGCACAACGCCGTAGCGCTGCATCGCAGTCTGCGCGTCGATCCCATAGAAGCGAATGATGCGGTTACCGCCGTGCGCCCAGTCGACGATCTCGATGCCCTCATCTGGTCCCAGCGAGAGTCGATCGCCGGGGCGAACGCGTTTACCGGGTCGCGCCATGGCAACCCATGCACCTTGCTCTTGCGCGGGGTGCAACAACAGCACTTGTGCCGCACCGCCAGCGCGGCGCTTTGGAAAAAAGCGCGCATGAAGTACTCGAGTGTCGTTGGCGACGAGGAGGTCGCCTCGTCGAA
>DASZFB010000234.1:0-2523 GCA_035940275.1 Candidatus Eremiobacteraceae bacterium
CCGCGAAGTTGTCGACGCGCTCTCCGAGTTACCGAATATCGAGCCGCGCCTTCATTTACCGGTGCAGTGTGGCAGCAATGAGGTCCTCACAGCCATGGCGCGGCTCTACACGATAGAAGAGTACCTTGACAAGATCGCCTACTTCCGCGAACGTCTGCCGCGTTGGGCGCTGACGACCGACATCATCTGTGGCTTTCCAACCGAAACCGAAACTGATTTTCTCCAGACGCTCAACCTCGTGGAGCGCGGCACGTTCGAGTACGCGTTTGTCTTTGCATATTCACCGCGAGCGGGTACACCCGCGGCAACTATGGAGCCTCAAGTACCGCAAGCTGAACGGCTACGCCGGCTGCAAGCCGTGGGTGCAGCACAGAACGAACGCACGCGACAGTTCCATGAGTCATTCATTGGTGAAACGGTGAACGTGCTTGCCTCAGGTCCATCGAAAAAAGATGCAACTCGAATGGCGGGCAAAACCGGTCACAACATTACTGTCGTTTGGCCGCGTGAGGAGAGGACGCAGCATAAGCCGGTCGTGGACGTTGCAATCGAGCAAGCCCACACCTGGGGCCTCGTCGGCCGGGTGGCGTAATCGTTCGGCGAGCCCGCGGCGTGTACGCGCCGCACGAGGACAAAACCCAGCGGAAGAACGCACGGACTGCCTCGGTCGATGCAGCATCGGAGGCAGCCGGAACATCACCGCTCATCGCCCAGTATCTATCGCTGAAATCCGAGTATCCGGAAGCGCTCTTGCTGTCGCGCGTCGGCGACTTTTACGAGGCGTATGGTGACGACGCTCTCGAACTCGCCACCTCGCTGAATATCGTCTGCACGTCAAAGGAAGCAGGTAAGGGTAAGCGCGTCGCTATGGCTGGCGTGCCCCACCACAGCGTCGATCACTACCTTGCCCGTCTGCTCCGGCAGCGCCGCATTGTTGCAATTGCCGATCAAATGGAAGAACCGGTGCCGAACCGGCTCGTGCGCCGCGAGATCGTTCGCGTTCTCACGCCGGGCACCGTGCTCGAGGATCAGTTCCTCACTGCAGAGCGCAACAACTATCTTTGCGCGGTAGCGACCGCCGCAGGCAAGACTGCGATTGCGGCAGCTGACGTTTCAACCTCAGCCGCGGCAGTCAGCATCGCCGCGGATGACGACACTCTTGCCTCGGAACTCGATCGGCTCGCACCGGCTGAAATCGTCGTCGAGACTGACGAAGACGTGGAGCGCTACCGGCCGCTTGTGTCTGAAACGTGCCGCATCGCCGTCTGCGACCCCACGGCCACAGGCGAAGTAGCGGTCGACCTTGTGTCGACTGTCACCTCAACCGCCGATCCGCCGGTCATTGCACGCGTCGCGCTTGCCGAGCGCGCCGCTGCCAGCGAAGCTCTCGGTTTGCTGCGGCGCTACCTGCAATACTTGCGCCTCGATGGCGCCGCACTCTGTGAGTCCGCGACGCTACATGAAACCCGCAAGACCATGGCGCTCGACCGCACGACGCGCCGCCACCTGGATTTGCTGATCGGATCCGGTGACAACAAACAAGCTTCGCTTTTGAATGTCATCGCCAAAACGAAGACACCCATGGGCAGCCGTTTGCTCGCGCAGTGGTTGTGTGCGCCTTTACTGGAGGTCGACGCCATAGCGCGCCGCCACGATAGCGTTGACGCGTTCGTGTCGGCCGCATCGTTCCGGGTCGAACTCCAACGCCTACTCGCATCGATCGGAGACATCGAGCGCATCGTGCAAAAAATCCGAGCGCGACGGGCGGGCCCACGCGATCTTGCCGGCCTGCGCCGCTCGTTGGACGGCGCTGCTGCGGTTGCCGGTGCTCTCGATGCCGAGCCTGGGAAGTTATTCTCTGGATTTGCACAAGCGATTGCAGGCGATGGTGCGTCCGCGCGCGCTGCGGAACTGCTGGCGACCACGGTGCTCGATGAGCCGGCAGCGACGCTTCTCGAAGGCGGCGTCATCCGACCTGAGTACTCCGCTGAACTTCAAGAGCTAATCGGCCTGCGTGGCGCGGGTCGCGAGCATCTGCTCGCGCTTGAAGCAGAAGTCCGTGCCGCCACCGGCATCAAGGCGCTCAAGATCAAGTATACGCAAGCATTTGGCTACTATTACGAAGTCAGCCGCACGCACGCGCAGGCGATCCCGGCGGACTTCGTTCGGCGGCAAAGTCTCGTTAACGCGGAACGTTTCAGCGACGCGCGACTCAAGGAACTTGAAGCTCGCATCCTCAGTTCGCGCTCTCAGCAAGTCGCACTCGAGCGTCGGATCTTTGATGAAATCGTTGATCAGCTCGACGGCTACGCCGCAGGAATGCTCGCGTGCGCGCGCAGCCTAGCCGAAATCGACGTTTATTGCTCGCTGGCACAGGTCGCCGCCGAGCGTCGCTACGTTAGGCCCACCGTCGTCGACGATAGCACGCTTTCGGTGGAGAGTGGCCGCCATGCCGTGGTCGAGGCATACGGCGGACTCGATTTCGTTCCCAACGATTGCACCGTTGATTTGGACAAGCGTTTT
>DASZFB010000235.1:0-3710 GCA_035940275.1 Candidatus Eremiobacteraceae bacterium
GCAGACGGCGCTTGCGCAACATCCGACCCTAAGACGCGAGCGGCTGCGTTCGCTGCGACTGGGTCGTGAATTACCACAGCGTAGCCTAACTCGCGCAAGCGCTGCGCGAGCATCACGCCTTGGGCTTCCTCGATGACGCCAGTGTCGGGCTTGTAGGACATGCCAAGAACAGCAACGCGCGCGCCCTTTGAAACGCGCGCTGTTACGGCAGCGCTCAAGCGGTCTATCTGAAATCGATTTATTGCATCTGTTGCTTGCGCGATGTCGGCATGGGCTCCAATTCGTGACGCGAGCGCCGCGAAAGCGATGTTGTCGCGAGGGAAGCATGGGCCACCGTATCCGACCGCGCCGCGCAGGTACTTGCGGCCGATTCGGCTATCCGAACCCACAGCTTCGGTAACGACGTCGACGTCGGCGCCCGGCAAGCGATCGCACAAATCGGCGAGCATGTTCGCGTACGATATTTTCGTCGTGACATAGGTGTTGACCGAAATTTTCGCCAGCTCGGCATTGACGAAATTCATACGTCGTGACGGCGGATGCTTGGGACACACCGTTTCGTATACCGACGCGACGAGTTCGCCCGCTCGCGAGTCGCTCTCACCGATGAGCAAGAAATCCGGCTCCAGCATGTTGTCGACGACGCTTCCCAGTGCGATAAACTCCGGATTATAGCAGAGCCCCACGCCGCTTCCGACGGCTCTCCCGGATGCGCGCTCGAGCGCCTTGCGAACAGGACCATCCATAGCCCCCGGCATCACGGTGGAGGTCACGACGACGACGTGGTATTCGGGTTTACCCTTGATCGCGTCTCCCAGCTTATCGACGGCAGCGAGAACGTACTCGTTCGTAAACGCACCACTAGAGTCGCTTGGGGTGGGAACAACAATGAAGGTGACGTCGCTTTTCGCAACCAGTTCGCCATGGTCCGAGGTGACGGCAAGACGCGAGCGCCCCACGTCGATCATCTCTTGCAGTCTCGGCTCCTCGACCGGCGCGCGTCCCGCTTGAAGTGCCGTGAGAAACGGAGTATGAACATCAAGGCCAATGACGTCGTGCCCACGTGCAGCAAAAACAGCAGCCATCGGGGCGCCTAATTTCCCGAGGCCGATAACGGAGACTCTCATCGAGCCGAATTTCGGGCGCGTGTGGCCCTTTGCCTTGAGAAACGTCGCCGCTCGAAACAGGAAGAGGACTGACTGCGCTCAATAACAGCTCAGCCTCGTAATAGTAGGGAGTCTTTCTTGTGCACGAACTGAACCCACGTGGTACGATCCTCATCGCCGGCGGCGGCGGGTTTATTGGGGGATGGATGGCGCAGGAAGCCCTCAAACGTGGCTTCGCGTACGTGCGCAACGTCGACATCAAACCGTTCGAAGAATGGTACCAAGTCCATTCCGACGCTGATAACCTCATCCTCGATCTGCGCAACCCCGACGACTGCCGGCGCGCGCTGCGCGGTGTTGATTATGTGATCAACCTCGCGGCCGACATGGGCGGCATGGGATACATCGAGGCGCATCGCGCACGATGTATGATCTCAGTATTGATCAACACCAATCTCCTGTGCACAGCAAAGGACCTTGGGATCAGTCGCTACTTCTATGCGTCATCCGCCTGTGTCTATAACGTCGACAAGCAGCGCGACGCTGACGTCACGCCGCTCAAAGAAGAGGACGCGTATCCCGCGATGCCCGAGGACGGCTATGGCTGGGAGAAATTATTTTCTGAACGCATGTGTCGGCATTTTTACGAGGATTTTGGGGTGCAGACGCGCGTCGCTCGCTATCACAACGTCTATGGACCGCACGGCACATGGCAAGGCGGCCGCGAAAAGGCGCCGGCCGCGGTCTGCCGCAAGGTCGCAGCTGCGAAGCTATCCGGAAAACATGAGATTGAAATCTGGGGAGACGGCGGCCAGACACGCACTTTTATGTATATCGACGACTGCGTGTTCGGCACGCTGATGTTAACCGCGAGCGACTTCGCGCAACCCATTAATATCGGTTCCGACGAGCTCGTCACTGTGAACCAGCTGGTCGATATTGCCGAGTCGATTGCCGGAATCAAGTTGCAGCGTCGCTACATTCTCGACGCACCGAAGGGCGTACGCGGGCGAAGCTCGGACAACACGCTCATCAGGAAAACTTTTAACTGGGAACCTAAAATTTCATTGCGAGAAGGCCTTGAAAAGACCTATCGCTGGATCTACGATCAAATGATCGCGGGCAAAGAGCTACCCGCGGCGGCCAAAGCCTAGCAGGCCCAACAGTCCTGTTCCCGTTTCGCGCCGTTGCGTGATATGAGGATTCAGCCAATACTGTATGCCATCGACAAACGAAATCGGGCCGAACTTCGTCTCCTCTTCCTTCTCGCCTGTCCAACCGTGAAGTGCGCGCGGTTTCCAACCGGCTGTCGTAAACGCTTGGGCCACCTCGGTGTGAATAGCCGCTGAGTGAGTGCTGATGTAGGCTCGGCGAACCTTTTTCGTCATCGCCGTAATACTTGACGTGATGACCTCGAGTTCGGTGCCCTGAATATCGGCATCGATGATGTCGACGTACTTATGCGGTTTGAGAAGGTCGACAAGCCGAACCGCCGGGACTCGAATGATTCGCGCCGTCGGGTAGTCACTTATCACGGAGCCTTGTTGCATGATCGATTGACCGTACCACTCTTCGGAGTGTCCGACGATGAACGTGACTGGCTTCCCGGTTGCATTCACCGCAGCTTCGATGAGTTTATGCTCCCGAGGGTCCACACCGTTGTCCAAGAAATGTTGACGCATATACCCAAAATGAGTCGGCTCAGCTTCTACGCCGATAAGCTTGAACGTCAAGTCGGGCAGCTTCTGCCGCGCAGCGCAGACCGCTGCGACCATCCAACGGCCGTATCCCGCTCCCAACTCGAGCATCGTAAAGGTCGCGCGCGCCTCAAGCACAGCCTCAAGCACGGCGATCCATTCGAACGACTCTTCGCTGACCGGTGGGTACTCCGCAGCCGATGCTTCGGACACATCTTGTCCAGGGCGCAGCCACTGTCGAAAAGCGTCTGAAGGCGCGCCAAATGCGGGATTTGTCCTCTGCCCAAGAAAATTGATGCGAAAGCCAGGCTCTGCTTCGCCTGCGTACCTGTCAAACTCACGAAAAACGGGGTGTTCTGCGTGTGTAATCGCCATCAAATCCTCTCGAGAACGTAGTCGATATATATGCACACGAACATTCCCGGGCGTAAGCCCATTCACTTTTCGCAATCGTACGAAGAGTTTGCATGGTACTATCCCGATTGCGAAATGGAGACAAAGCGATGGTGGGTCGAGCACACGAGGCCGGAATGGGTCATCTTCGATTGCGGCGCCAACGTCGGCTATTACACGATCCTTTTTAGCCAGCTCGCCAGCAAGGGCAAAATTTACGCCTTTGAACCGACGGACACAGTCGAAATGCTCAGCGCTAATCTTGCGGAGAACAGGGTTGGCAACGTCGAGGTCTTCCGTCTTGCGCTGGGCGATCAATCAGGGCTCCGCGTCGAACCTATCTATCGGATCTGGGGTAACGAGCCGGAACGCAATCAAGTCAGGTTTTCCACCCTCGATGATTTCGTCAAAGAGCACGCGATCAAGAAACTCGATGCTATCAAGATCGATGTCGACAGCTTTGACCTTGAGGTTCTTAAAGGCGCGGAACAGATCTTACGCCAGTTCGATCCGT
>DASZFB010000236.1:0-2015 GCA_035940275.1 Candidatus Eremiobacteraceae bacterium
AGATCAGACTCTCTTGTCTTTCTTGCTGCATTGACTTTTCATTACGCAGTGACGAAATCAATGAACCGTTCTTCCTTCCTTCCTAATCAGGAGTGAGGGTCGCGGCCGACAAGATGGCTCTCCCCAGATTGGGATGGCGTATTCCAATGACTGTGAACGCGACTGAAGTGGGTCAGATGAAACGCGCCTCTCTACCGTCGAGGTCCGACGCACAGTCGAGCTACGATGCGTTGTTGTTCGACGAACGACTGGCTCAGGCAGGTCCGAAGGAAATCATCGAGGAGGCCGCGAGGGCCATGCCCGGCCGGTTGGCGGTTGTCTCCTCGTTCGGTACGGAGTCTGCGGTGCTCCTCAAGTTTGTCGCCGACGTCGATCCGTCGCTGCCAATCCTGTTTCTCGATACCTTGTGGCTGTTCAAGGAGACATTGGCCTACCGTGACGCGCTCATAGCGCGTCTTGCATTGACCGACGTTCGCACCGTCACGCCCTCACCCAGCGCGCTCGCCTTGCGCGACGCCAAGCGCGACTTATGTTTCAGGGACCGCGATGCCTGCTGCGGCATTCGAAAAGTGGCCCCTCTCGCCAAGGAACTTGAGGCATTCGACGGATGGATATCCGGCCGGAAGCGCTATCATGGGGGCGAACGCGCCGCGCTTGCGGTCGTCGAAACTGACGGGCCTCGGCTGAAGTTCAATCCGCTGGCACGCCTGACGTCGGCAGAGCTCAATGCTATTTTTGAGAGCACCAATCTTCCGCGCCATCCGCTGCAAGCTCTCGGCTTTGCTTCGGTCGGCTGCATTCCCTGCACGACGCGTCCCCCTGCCGGCACGTCGGTTCGCGGCGGGCGTTGGAGCGGGCTCGCCAAGACCGAATGCGGCATCCACACCATGGCGCCGCCTGCCACATAATCGCGTCGATAGACCTCGTCGGGTTGCGTGCTCCAGACCCCGCCTCGCGAGCCATGTACTTGCGATTCGCACGACGATGGAAGGACGGCAAGGCGCACCGGTACTGGAGCATTGTGGAAAGCCGCAGCCATGAGCCTGATGACGCATTTATCGAGAATTTGCGAACCGCAACGCTCGGCCTGCCATGACAAGCCTGGCCGCAATGGCGAAGCCGCCGAAGCGCTCTCCGTGCGCGAGCGCTTGATCTTATTCTGCGTGGCGTGCGCGCCGACTGGCAGTACGTTGTGAGCCGCGGCGAGACCATAACTGGCTTGATCACCCGCAACACTCACCAACGCGGTGCGCGTAGCGCTCGGCTCCAACACGAGGCGCTCCGGCCAATCTAGGTGATCAATTTTGCTCAGACGCAGTTCGATCGAGCGCCTATGCTAAAGTCACCTGCATTTTTCGCGTCAACATACTGCCGCGAATGACAAAGCCTGCACGCCCTCTTTTGCACTATCTTGAGCCATTCAAACAACCCAATGGAAACACCATGGATTGGACCTACATTCTCGGCATTCTAGGCATCGCCGTAATTCTATATCTCATTGGCTCGCTTCGTGTGCTGCGGCAGTACGAGCGCGGCGTAGTATTTTTTCTCGGAAAATTCGAGGGCGTGCGCGGGCCGGGCCTCACGCTCATCTTCGTTCCGATACAACAGATGGTGCGCGTATCCTTGCGCACCGTCACGATGCAAATCCCCTCGCAAAAAATAATCACGAAGGATAACGTCTCGATCGACATCGCGGCAGTCGCTTACTATCATATTTCCGATCCGGAAAAGGCGGTGATCGTGATTGAGAACGTCTACAATGCGATCAATCAGATCAGCCAGACCACCGTGCGCAATGTCGTCGGACGTTTCAGTCTCGATCAGCTTCTCTCGGACACCGCGGGCATCAACCTGCAGATCAAGAACGTCATCGACGGGCACACGGAACCGTGGGGCACACAGGTAACGGCGGTCGAGATTAAGGACATTGTACTTCCCGACAATATGCAGCGTGCGATGGCAAAGGAAGCCGAGGCCGAGCGCGAGCGTCGCGCGAAGATCGTCGCCGCCGA
>DASZFB010000237.1:0-3207 GCA_035940275.1 Candidatus Eremiobacteraceae bacterium
TCTTCGCGTAGTTGTTTGGTGAACTCGACGACAAGAATCGAGTTCTTCACAGCTATTCCTACGAGCATAAGGGAGCCGATGAAAGCGGTAAGACCAAAGGCGCGATTCGTAATAACGAGTGAACCCATGATGCCGACGAGCGACAGAGGCACCGCCGCCATAATCACGACGGGGTCCATGTATGATTCGAATTGCGCCGCAAGAAGCATATAGATGAGGACAACTGCCAGCGCGACTGCGAGCCAGAGTGAATTGAAACTCGTTTCTCCCCGCTGGATTTCGGGCCCATACTCCCAGCGGTAGCCTTGCGGCAATGGATAGCTCCGCATGATCACGCCTGCGTCCGCGACGATAGGACCCAAGGGTCGCCCGGTGATCGGTGCGCCGATCTCGACGCGCCGCTGCCGATCTTCCCGGCTAATCGCAGACGGACCTAATCCTGTTGTCAGGGTCGCCACGTTGCTCAGCGTCCCAAATCGCGGCAGCTGGCCTGCGGCGGTTGGAGAAACGCCGGCCCCTGTGAACTCAATGCCCTGCAGCGAGGAAAACGTCCGCCGCTGATTTGGCGACAGCTCGACGATGATCGGATATTGAATCCCATTGATCTGATAGTACGATGCAATAGTGCCGCTCGTGGCCGTGCTGAGGAGTTGCGCGAGGTCGCCCGTTCCCAGTCCAGACATCATCAGGCGCGTGCGGTCGATCGTGATGTTGATCTCGGGTTGAGAGTTGGTCACATTTTTGTCGGGATCGCCAACGCCAGGGATTTTTGAAATCGCGGCCATTACGCCGTCAGCAATCGTCTGTAAGCGGTTGACATCCGGCCCGAAGATCTCAAGCTCGAGTGCAGTCTGACCCTGCGAAATCTGCCGCTGAACGATGTCGACCGTTTGGCCGCGCGCAATCGTCCCAATCATACTCGTGCGCAGCGCAGCGCTCTGCGGGGTTTGGGCCGACTGAGCTGAACCCGCGCCTCCTGCGTTGAGGCGTGCACGCCATTGGCGAACAAAAGCGGCGGCCGCGCTGCCGCTCGTACCCGGTTTCAGTGCTACTTGGATGCTTGCGCGATTGGTAATCGATCGTGTGTTGTTGCCGTTGCCCGTTTGACCGACGACTGCGCCGACTTCTTCAACGCGCGGATCCTGACGAAATGCGTCCTCGACCGTTCGCGAGATATTATTCATGACGTCCAGAGCTGTGCCATTGGGCGCTTGGAGATCGAATTGGACGAAGCGCGAGTCAGAAGGAGGAAATATTTCCGTCGGTACAACGCCGAGTCGCAAGGCGAGTATGGTGATAGCGAGCAGCACCGCTGCCGAGCCGAGCACGGCACGTGGTCGATCTAAACAAAATGCAAGCGCTCTGCGATATGCGTGCTCGAATCGCGAGTACGTTTCTTCGAATAACGTGGCAAACGACCGGCGGACTTGCGCGACAGTTTCACCGTCGCTCCTACCTGCCCGGCGAAGCAGCTCGGCCGACAGCATCGGTACCGTCGTGATCGCGACGATCAACGAAATGGCTACCGCGCTCATGACGACGATGGCGAACGGACCAAAAATAAGTCCCTGTTGTCCTGGAACCATCATGAGCGGGAAGAATACTGTCACCACCGTTATGGTTGATGCAACCACGGCCCCAAGGATTTGCGTCGTCGCCCCTTCCGCCGCGTCGGCGGGCGACATGCCAGTTCGCATGAAGCGCGAAATGTTTTCAATCACCACGACTGCATCGTCGACGATCAAGCCCACCGCCAGGGCCAGTCCTCCCAAGGTCATAACGTTGAACGTCTGATGGGTGACGAACATGACGTACAGCGTACCGAGAATCGAGACAGGGAGCGACACGGCAACGATAACCGTTGCGCGCCGTGAGTGGAGGAACAGCAGGATGACGAGCACAGCGAGAATCGCGCCGTAGATGGCAGTGTGTTCCAGCGATGCCAAAGCCATGAGAATGAATTCGCGCTGATCGAGCATCGTCGCGAATTGCATGCTCGGATGCCGCTGCCGGATGTCATTCAGTTTCGCCATGAGCCCGGCTGCGACCGAAACGACATTTGCGTCGGGTTGGGCCGTGAGCGTCATGAGGACAGACGGGCTGCCGTTGAGTCGTGAGAAAATGCGCTGCTCTTGAATGGAATCGCTGACAGTGGCGACGTCTCGGAGTTGTAACGGAATGCCGTTTGACACGGCGACGATGGTGTTTCCGATCTGATCCGGCGCCTTGTACAAGGCGTTCGTTCTGATCCCGTACTCGTTGGATCCAATTTTCACGACGCCGGCGGGAAGATCCACATTCTCGTTTTGGATGCGCGCGACAAGCGTGTTGAGGGAAAGGCCCAACGCTGCGAGGCGATGCTCGTTGGGCTCAATCATGATCGCTCGCTGCGTTATGCCTGAGACCCCAACGCTGCCGACTCCGTGGACCGATGCAAGCTCGTCGGAAAGCTCGTTGACGATGAGATCCGAGAGATCGCGCTGATTGCGAGTCGGATCGGTTACCTGCAGAACGAGCACCGGAGTGGCGTTCGGATCCGCCTTGATGATCTGGGGTTCGTGAAGCAGCGGGTCGTTTGGCAAGGATGCGCGGATGCGCGCAACTTGCTGCTGGACATCCACGGCCGCAACATTGATGTCGGTCCCAAAATCGAATTGCACGCGGACGGTTGACTGACCCTGGAACGAATTTGACTCGAGAATGTCGATGCCCGACACGCGACTCACTGCGTTCTCGATAGGACGGGTAACGGAGCTTTCGATAGTTTCGGGTGACGCGTTGCCGTACGAGGTGCTGACGGTGACGACCGGTGGGGCGAAAGTTGGTAGCAGTGCCACAGCAAGGCGCGGTGCCGCGAAAAGTCCGAGGACGACAATCGCTGCCGTCAGCATTGCGACGGCGACTCTGCGGGTGACAGCAAAGCGAGCTATGGACATATCACGAGATTGTTCTCGCGTGGTCAACTAGGTTCCGGCTTCGCGGCGAAGCTGCGCGCCATTTTTCGGCATAGTATTAACTCGGGGTCGCTATTCTATGGCTTTTCTCAGAATGTTTGCGCCGTTATGGCTTTAATCCAATCGATCACAAGGCTGGGGTAGCCTGGCACCAAGTGCCACCAAAAGAAGCGCTCTCCGGTTGATGGCGCGATATGTAAGACGTGCGGGGCGGCCGGAAGAATGAAGGCCTCCACACCGGGGTTGTCATTAG
>DASZFB010000238.1:0-6678 GCA_035940275.1 Candidatus Eremiobacteraceae bacterium
CCAGACGCCGACTGAAATGGAATGGTTGTTTGCAAACTGTGTGTTGGGGATGGAGGGCAGTCCGTACCACTCGCGCTGATACCGGACTCCGGGTTCAAAGGTAAAGTGGCGAGTATTAATCGTCGCTTGGAGGTAGACGTACGGAATGTGCGTTGGGATGTCGCTGAGCGAACCATAAAATGCCATGCCCGGCCAGCCGCCGGTATTCGGATTGAAACTTGCGAGGTTGAATACGCCGCGGTAATTTTGATCGTACTCTTGCCCGAGGCCGGCTTTAAGGGTGAGATTTGCACTCGGGGTCGTTGTGTAATCAAACGCCGCGATGTACATTCGCGAGTTGCGATCCTGATAGTAGTCGCCGCTGTCATGCGTGCAGAGTGAACCACCCACCGAAATTGCAGGACTGTTTGCCGGATAGGGGAGTGGTGGACATCCACCAACCGGAGTTTCGTACCCCGGGTTATTCGGATCGGTTAGGGTCTGCGCAAATATGTATTGGTTGAAATTTTCCGCAAGGCGCACGGAAAAGCTCGAGTGGTCACCGATGATGTGGTTCCACTGCAATTTTCCGAGCGCACCGTAGTGGGCCGTTACGACGCCGCCACCATTTGGAAGCGCTTGCTCCCAGAGTCCCGCCGGGCATGGCTTACCGTTGGGCGCGACTCCGCCCTGACCAAATGAGCCGAAACTGTCGGATGGATCTGCAATCGCACCCTGGCACGGGCGCATCTGGAGCAGTGGCGCCCCCGGTGTGGCCGAGAAAAGCAAATAATTATTGGACTGATCAAAGAGGCTATTCTCGTACATGAATTGGTAGTCATCATTGGGATCGGTCTTATAATGAAAATTCGCGACGACATCTCGGGCCGCCACCGGTCCCGCATTGGTACTGCTGACTCCGGATCCGCTGTAAACGAGATTCGGATATGAGGCTTCTCCGTAGTTGTAACCATTTTCCGAGTTTTCACCGTTGAACGCGGCGTAATAGGAAAAGCGGCCGTTGGGTGATGCCCCACCATACTCGAGTCCGAGGAAGTGGTTGAAGTACGGGCTGGTGAACCCGAACGAAACTAAACCAAATTCGGGATACCGTCCGACTTTAACGACCGAATTGATAACGCCGGTTCCATTGGCGGCAGCGCCTGCCGTGAGTCCGCCCGTGTAGACCTCAAGATTTGAAATCCCGGTATTTGACAAGTTGGTGGTATAAAATCCAAGGATACGCTCGGTAATTGGGATGCCGTCGAATTCATAGCCATTGTCCGTGTCTTGCCCGCCACGAATTGATGGCTCGGCCGGGAACCCACCGCCGATCGGTGCAAGGCCAGGCACAGTCGCGGTATATTGATAGAGTGTCTTCTGCAGACTGTCACCACCCGACGCCGCAGCAAGATGGTTGCCAGTGATGTTATATACGTCGGTTCCGGTCTTGGGTTGGACAAGGTTCGATTGTGCAACGGTGTGCACGACTCCAAGTGTTTGAACGGTCTTGTGAAGCGTACGATCGACGATCGTAATTTGATCCTGATTGACAGTGACCCCGGCGGTTTCAGCCACGTCGTAACCATCGGTCTTGAACGTCAGCGTATAGCTATCCGGGATCAACGCTTGCAACGAATAAAAACCGACGCGGTTCGTTTGCGTCGACGCGGCGCCGGAACCTGATGCTGCCGTAACTTTAACGCCGACGATCGGCGTGCCGGTGTCCGCATCCGTAACGGTTCCCGTGATCGTTCCGGTTGTGCCAGCGACAGCCGGTAGCTCTGCCCACAAATTCAGCAGGATCACAATCAACACCAAGAGACCCGCCAAATGCCAAAATCGCGAAAGACGCATAGCTGCATCCTCCAAGCACAAGTTTAGTCTGACATGATTGCACGTGAGCCGCGTTGACCCTGCAAAGGGCGCCAACCGCGCATCGCGCAATATGATCGGCATGCCTTCGCATTCAATTCAATCGGCCTCATCGCCCACAGTGACGCTTGAGACGCTCACGCTGCACCTGCGACACACGTTTACGATTAGTCGCAGTTCAGAAGATATCGCAGAAACAGTTCTTCTGCGACTGAACGCGGACGGCATCGAGGCGCTCGGCGAATCGGCGCCGATCTCTCGATACGATGAAGGAGTTGAACAGGTCGCGCAGGTGCTCAATGCTCTTCGACTTGAGCACGTCGACCTGTGGCACTTTGATGATGTGCTCGATCTCTTGCCGGCAGACGCGTATGGTGCACGCTGCGCTCTCGACCTCGCGCTTCACGATATGGCCGGCAAGCGACTCGGCGTTCCGGTCTACAAACTCCTGGGGCTCAATCCCGATTCCGCCACTGAAACATCCTTTACGATTGGCATCGCGGACTTGGACAAGACAATCGAAAAAACGAAAGAGGCGAGCCATTTTCCGATTCTCAAGGTGAAGATCGGAAGCGGCAAGGACGTCGAAACACTTGAAGCGATTCGTTCGGTATACAGCGGCCGCATTCGTCTCGACGCAAACGAGGCCTGGACGGCGGAGGATGCAGTCAAAGCACTGAAGGAACTCGCACGCTTCGATATCGAGTTCTGCGAGCAGCCCATCCCCGCGGGCCACCCCGAGCAGCTGCGCTACGTCAAGGAAAGATCGCCGATCCCAATTCTCGTGGATGAAGATTCGCGGACGATTGACGACCTTGCGCGCCTACACGGTTGCGTCGACGGCATCAACATCAAACTCGTGAAATGCGGCGGCATGCGCGAAGGATTAAAGATGATTCACGCCGCACGCGCGCTAGGAATGAATATCATGATTGGTTGCATGATCGAGTCGTCGGTGTTGGCCACCGCCGCAGCTCATCTGACGCCGCTTGTTGACTACGCCGATCTCGATGGGCCGCTGCTCATAACTGACGACCCGTTTGTCGGCGTTCGCTATGATGGCGGACAGCTTCGCCTCCCTGATGCGCCAGGGCTAGGGGTAGCGCCGCGTCGCTCGACGTAATCCTCGGCCATGACCGGAGAAGTTCGGCGGCGGTACGTTGCACTGACCGATGGCTACCTGGCCGATGTGCACCACGCGAAGACGGCGCATGGTGTGCTCCGATACGGCAACGACGACGTCATTGCGATCGTCGACGAAACGTTCGCCGGACGTCGTTTGCACGACGTCGTTCCATCGATACGCAGGGACGCGCCAATCGTCGGATCGGTTCGCGAGGCACTTGAATTTTCGCCGACCTCGCTGCTCATTGGTGTGGCTGTGTCCGGCGGCGCGCTGCCTCCGAAATTCCGTGCCCACATTCTTGACGCGATCGATGCGGGTCTCGAAATCGTCAACGGACTGCATCAATTCGTCACAGAAGACGCAGAGTTCGTGGCGCGTGCGAATGCGAGCGGGGCTCGTTTGTGGGACGTGCGCAAACCTCCCGACAACATCCCTCTTTTCTCGGGCGCCGCGTATGGCGTGCCGCAGGTTATTGTTTTGGCCGTCGGCAGTGACTGTGCAGTCGGCAAGATGTCGGTTATGCTCGAGATCGCAGCGGCCGCCAATGCATCCGGTACTCAATCCGAATTCGCCGCCACCGGTCAAACAGGCATCATGATCGCTGGGAAGGGAATTTGCGTCGATCGAGTGATCTCAGATTTCGTTTCTGGTGCTGCCGAACAACTGCTGCTCGATGTTGCGCCCGAGACCGAGTTCACATTCGTCGAAGGCCAGGGGAGCATTATCCATCCAGCGTTTGCGGCGGTTACCTACGGGTTGATGTTCGGCAGCGCACCTGATGTGATGGTCTTTTGTCACGACGTCGAGCGCAAAACGATCGGCGACGGTGAGTTCGACGTTGCGATTCCCGATTTGAAGATGCTGTGCCGTCTCCACGAATCGACCCTCGCTCCCATTAAGCCGGCGCCATGCGTCGCCGTTGCGCTCAACACGAGAAATCTCAGCGCCGCACAGGCGCAAGCGCACATCCAGCAAGTGCAGGCACAGACTGGCCTACCGACCGATGACGTCGTTCGTTTCGGCGGCGCAAAGCTCTGGCAATCAGTTCGAACCGCAAGCGAACGCACGCCAAAGTGGCTGGCGAGACGCCACGCCGCTAGCGGATGATCTCCGATAAAGCGCTGCCGTGTGAACCCCTGTCGCTTCGCATCAATGTGGCGTTAACATTCGCCGTCGTTTGCCTCATGCTGAGTTCGTGCTCAAAGATCGACACACTTTCGTCGAACTCTGGCCATACCGGCGCCAATTCGTGGACTATTGCTGGTGTTGTACGACTCGCGGTCGCCGAAGAGCCCAACACGCTTGTGCGGATGTTCTCAAACCAATCGTCGGCCGATGACGTTACTGCGCTGCTGTTCGAACCATTTTTCCGTTACGACGATAACATGCGGCCAGTGCCCGCTCTTGCGATGCAGTTTCCGACGCTTGCGAATGGCCTCATCAGCAAAGATGGTCTGCGCGTCACCTTTAACCTGCGGCCGAAGGCTGTGTGGTCCGACGGCGAACCCGTGACCTCTGCTGATGTCATCTTCACGTGGCACGCCATTGTCGATGGCAACAATCCCGTCGTGTACACGGCGGGTTATGACAAGATCAAGACGATAACGGCAGGCGGTCCACATCGCGTCACGTTTGTGCTTAAGCAGCCGTTCAGTCCGAGTGTCTATCTTTTTTCTGAAGGCACGTTCTCGCCGCTTCCGGCCCATCTGCTCGCGAAGCACAAGACGATCTATCGCATCCCGTATGATGCAGCGCCGATTGGTGACGGGCCGTTTGTCCTCAAGCAATGGCTTCACGGATCAGAACTTGTCTTCGCGGCCAACGAACGTTATTGGCGCGGCGCACCCCACGTGCACGAGATCCACATGATTGTGATCCCGGATCCCACCACCCAACTCAACGAGCTGCGCACACATGAAATTGACCTGCTCGAAGGCGTGTCAAAGCCGCTGGTCGCAGAACTTCGCCATATTTCAGGCATTCGCGTACAGACGCAGCTCGCAGATCAATATCGTCACCTCGACTTCAACGTCAAGAGACCTATTCTCGCCGACGCCAATGTCCGCCGCGCAATCGCTCGCGCCGTCAACGTACCGAGAATCATCGCGACCGTGTATGCCGGTCATGGCGTACAAGCGGTGACGGATATTCCTCCATTCTCCTGGGCCGCAGATGACCTGAAACCGATCCCATACGATCTCGATGGCGCTCGGCGCTTGCTCGATGCGTCGGGATGGGTGCCCGGCTCCGACGGCATCCGCGTCAAGAACGGAGAACGCCTTGCGCTTTCCATATCGTCGACGACTAACAACCGGCCCAACGCGAGCGCGGAAGCGCTTGCGAGTCAAGAACTCAAATCCATCGGCGTCGATCTCTCCATCAAAAACTACGCCGGAACAGTGCTCTTCGCCCCAAATGGCCCGCTCTACGGCGGAACGTACGATATGTCGTGGATCGTCAACACAAACGGCGTTGACCCGGACAATCTGGCGATCTGGGGTTGCGACTACTTTCCGCCCCACGGCGGGAACACAAACTTCTATTGCAACCACGAGGTTGACGGTTATCTCCGAGCGGCGCAGCGCACCTACGATCAAGCGTCGCGGCGCCGGTATTATAAGGAAGCATGGCGCATCATGCTCGACGAGGTGCCCTCAGTTATGATCTATTGGGACAAAGTCGTGAGTGCCTGCAATCGGGACCTCAAGAACTTCAAGCCCTCACCGGTCATCACGAACTATTGGAACGCCTGGGAATGGGAAATCTAAGCTTTGCGGTGGTGCTCCTCGTGTCGCTGACGATCGTCCGTTTCGCCGACGGGCAGTCGCGTGATTTCACGTCCGACGTGCACGTGGGAGCGCACCCCTTCACGAGCGCAGTCGCTTCGTGGAACGTTCAGACACCCGGCGGCTCGTGGATTGAGACGCAGTTACGTGCGCGCATCGGCAATCGCTGGACGAGCTGGTATGAAATGGGCCACTGGAGCAAAGACTCGAGCGCCGGCCACCGCCATTCACTGAAATCGCCTGCTGATGCCGATGGTCAAGTCGATACGGATACCTTGACGCTCAAAAATCCCGCGGAAGCTTGGCAGGCGCGTGTGTCTTTTCACGCGGGCGCGCAAGGCGAGTTGCCTGTGCTCTCGCTTATCGCGGTAACGACGGGTGATGAAACACCGGCTGTGCACTCACCGCCGATCAAAAGCGCATGGGGGATTGACATCGATGTGCCTGGGCGCACGCAACGGGTTCAAGAATCTCCCGATGCGCTGGGAGGCGGCGGCGATGCGTGGTGCAGTCCAACGAGCGTCTCGATGATCATGGCCTATTGGGCGGCTCGCACCAACCACCCGCAGTGGGATGTCGACGTACCGTCGTCGGCCGCCGGCACGTACGACCCGGTATACGATGGGTGTGGGAACTGGCCGTTTAACGTTGCGTTCGCATCAGAACGCGGACTCGCGGGTTGGGTCGAGCGGCTATCTGGAATGTCCGAGCTCGAACGTTACATTACCCTAGGCGTTCCGCTCATCGCGAGCATTCGCGTTAAAATGGGCGAACTTGATGGATCGCCGTACAAGAATACTGACGGTCACCTGCTCGTCGTGCGCGGGTTCACCTCAGACGGCGACGTCATCACGAACGACCCCTATGCACTCGTGGGCCACATCCGCATCGTTTACAAGCGTGCGCAGTTCG
>DASZFB010000239.1:0-1998 GCA_035940275.1 Candidatus Eremiobacteraceae bacterium
CAGTTCCGGATCGGCAATGGGCGCGAACTCGATGAACCAAACGCCATCAGGATAGCGATCCATCGTCTCTGCGCCGACCTGCAACGCGAGCCGGGTCTTCCCCACCCCGCCGGCGCCAAAGAGCGTCACAAGCCGTTGGCCCTCTATCAGCTCCTTGAGCTTGGCGACATCGTCGTCTCGGCCTCGAAGGCTCGTGATTTGAAGGGGAAGATTATTGGGCAGTTCATCGACAGAGTTGAGCGGCGCAAATTCGGTTGCAAGCCCCGTTGCGACGAGTTGAAACACATGTTCCGCTTCGTTCAGATCCTTTAACCGGTGAATACCGAGGTCAAGAAACGACATGTCGGCGGGGAGTTCATTTTGCAGGAGCACTCGGGTTGTTTCGGAGGCCAACACTTGGCCGCCGTGACCAAGCGACAATAACCTCGCTACGCGGTTGACGGTCGGCCCAAAGTAATCGGCATCTCGTTCGTCCGCGTGACCCGTGTGCAACGCCATGCGCACGCGCAAGTCGTCAACCGATGAGAAGTCTTCATTTTGGAGCACACGTTGGCAGGCGACCGCAGCGGCGAGAGCGTCCGGTGCGGTCGGAAACGCTGCGCAGAACGCGTCCCCAACGGTCTTGAAAATGTATCCTCTGTGCGGCTCGATTGCCGCCCGCATGAGCGCATCGTGGCGCGCTACGGCAAGCTTCATCTCATGAAGATGCTGCTCCCAGCGTCGCGTCGATCCTTCGATGTCCGAAAAGAGAAACGTAATCGTGCCTGTAGGCAGAGCGCGTAACTGCGCCTCAGGGATAGTCTCCGGCTCCATCTATATTCGCTTAGTTATCCCAATATCAATATGCGCCCTGTGGTTGTGGTCGTACGAGTCCAGCTATAAAGACCCATGCGGACGGGCAAAGACCGTGTGTTAGACTCGAGTATGTCCGACCTAAACGGTCTCGGGCAACTTGGTATTTGCCTGCTTGCTTGTTCGACAAGTTCAAAGGGGTTCGCGATGCACGTCATTTGCAGCAGAGCGCAGCAGCTTCTCATACTTCTTCTCATTTCGCTCGGCGTCGTATCTCTGGGTGGGTGCGGGGGCGGTGGAGGAATCACAAATCCAGCGCTCGTGCAGAAACCCCAAGTGGCGCCAGCCGCTGGCACATTATCACTCGTGCTCACCGGCGGCGCACAAAATGCGAACCTTCCAAGTGTTGCAGGTTTTACTGAGAGCATCTCGCTGCCGGCAAATAATGCAGCTTCCGGAACGACTCTCACTCTCACCGTCTCGAACCAAGCATCGGGCGCGATGCCGGCACTCGCCGCTGATATGCACGTTGCACAACCATTTTTGTATCTCACATTGAATTCAAACAAGACGGTAACGCTCAACGGTTACCCAGGTTTCACGATGACGCTGCCTCCCAGCGTGCATCCCACCAACCTACCGCTGAAGATTGGCTTCTACGATCCGGCGAACGGCTGGGAGCATATCGGCAACATGACGCTGAGCGGATCGACGGCGACATTTACACCTACGTCGGGAGCGCCCATTGCACTCAATGCCAATGTCAATTATTACGCGATCACGTACGCGTGTCTGTCGAGCACGGTCCCCCTTGCTGGGCCCGGAAAGCCTCAAAAACTCCCGAGTCTCGCCGGTTTTGACGGCCAGTTCATCGTCCCCCCGAACAATGCTCCTGAGGGCACGATGGTGACCTTGACCAGCTTTGACGCGAAGCCCGCGCACGCTCCGTCGCCCCAAGCGGTGAATCGGCGCAGTGCTAGCGTCGCAACGTTATCTGGCGGCACCGTGCTCTTCTGGGTCTCAACAGATTACTCGAGCAGCTTTACGTTCGCCGCTTTTCCTGTCATGTCGTTCGACTTGCCGGAGGGCACCAACACAAGTGGCGTGACGTTCCACCTCGAGACCTTCGACGGTTCGACGTTACTCGACCAGGAGACAGCATCAAGCGTCTCAGGCCTCACGGTGAATTTCCCAGGCACGGCATCG
>DASZFB010000240.1:0-3172 GCA_035940275.1 Candidatus Eremiobacteraceae bacterium
CTCGGCGATAAGTTCGTCGCGAGGCGGTATCGCGAAAAGGCTCGCGTCATGCAGCGTCGCGACGCTCGTCACGCCTGCGACCCAACTCATGCCGTTCCATGGATACCATACCGCGTCAACCATACGAGCGGCGCCTCGGTGACGCACGGGCAGCTCAAGTCCGTCGAGCTCCCGAAGGTAACGTCGTCGCACGAACCAAGCTGCGCGCTCCGGCACGAGGAGCGTCAATCGCACCTTGTCGGGCTGCCACGCCGCCCAGCGCTTCACGATCTCGCGAACGTACCTGCCAATGCCTCGCCGGTCGCCAGTAAGGTTCCACGCATCGACGCCGATATGGAGCGACATTATGCCATATTGCGTTGAGGAAGGGCGCCGCGACGCCCTCTTCCCCGTTGTCCTAAAAGGAGGTGGATGACCACGGCGTGCAACTTGTCCTCCAATGTCGTCATTTACTGGCATCGTCGCGCATTTGATTGTGGGCCGCAAGCCCGAACCATACCTCACCGCAGTCCTCGAGTCCATCGCTGACGTTTGCGATCACGCTGTCGTCAACGACAATTCGGGCATCGCCCGCGGCGCGAACTCCGAAGTCGTGCTCAATTCGCGCCTTGCACTTGCGGGCAGGTTGACGCTCGTTCGCTCCTCGTTCGTCGACTTCGCCACCGCACGCAACACGTGCCTGGATGCCACGCCTCGCGAGTATTCTCGAGCCTGGGGCCTGTTTGTCGACGCCGACGAGGTTCATGGGAACGAGTTGAAGGCCATGGCCGCGCTGCTCCCCTTTCTTCCCGACGACATCGAGGCCGTTGACGGGTACAGCAGATTCTTTGTGGGCTCTTTTGATTGGTGGACTGAACTGCAGCGCAGTCGCTGCTTCTTCCGCCTTTCACCGCACCTCCGGTGGTCCGGACGAATTCACGAACGGCTAGATCCGGTTCACCGCCGCATCGCGCTCCCCGCTCAGTGGTTTCAATACGGACACGTGGTGATGCCGCGCGAGGAAGCGCAAAAGAGCCGCTTGTACGCGTCGCTAGGCCCCGGTGCCGCACCGACTGACGCGCAGGTGGCTTGCGCTACGCCGGCATCTGTTTGGGCCGAGCTCTTACGAAAGGCAAACCGTTACCGCGGTCAACATCCGCTTGCGATGGCGCCAGTCATCTCCGCGATACGCCGCGAGCGCCGCGACATTTTCAAAGAGGTCGATGCTCTCGCACTTCGCCAGACGTCTGGGGACCGTCTCCGCAACACGCTGCGACAGGCGAACGCATCGCGCCTCATTGCCTGGCGCGCGGCCGAGGCCCGTTTACGCTTACGTTGGCCGGATGATCCTCGATACCACTCCTTGCCGAAACGGGAGCAGGTTGTAGCCCCGGAAATCGCCATCCACGTCGGCCGCGGAGCCGAGGGCCGGTTCGCGAACCAGCCTGCGCACACGGGCCGCTAACGGTTTAGACCCCGATATTCGAACGGTCCGCGCTGAGCGCGAGTTCATACGCGCGCACGGTTTCCTGTGCGCCCTCCCGCCAGGTGCGTTGACGAATCCGGGCGTCGAGCGTGTCGCCGCGATAGCGTGGCGGCCGGGCAAGCGCGCGCAGCACGGCGGCTCGGATCGAATCAGGATCGGCGGGGTCCGCATATTCTGCGTCGTCACCAAAGTATTCGACCTCCGCGCCGCGATCGGCTACGACAATCTTCGCTCCTGCAGCCGCGGCCTCGAGCGTGGCGATGCCGGCGGTCTCACACCATGACACGAGCGCGTGTACTTCGCACCGCCCGAGCATTTCGAGCATTGGCTGCCGCGGAACTCGGCCGTGAATCCGCGCTCGCGGGCACCACTTCAAACACACTTGGACCAAATCCGCATGATACGTCGCGCCAATAATGTCGATGTCGATCGCCTCGTTGCGCAGTGCATAGAGCAGCCCTGTTTGGTTTTTCCGTGTCTCGATGCGTCCAATTGCAATAAGCCCGCTGCGCTGCTCCTGCCAGTAGCGCTCCGGCTCGAGGTTTCCAGCGATGTACACAACGACCATAGGCTTTTCGCGCACGCCCAACTGCACCAAACAGTCACGGGCCTCAATGGCGCTATTCGGCAAAAGCACGCGCGCGCGACGGAGGAGCGCTGCCTGATCTGCATGCCGACGTTCCAATTCCTCTGACTGCCGACGGGTTAAATAGGAATTGAGATCGTGTTTGACCCGGTAGCGCTGTAATTTCGCGTCGACCTCACGGGCTGTCTTTGCGTTGAGCAACAGGTGCTCGTAGACGTGCGCTCGTCCAAAGTACTCCCGCAGATCGAGCCACACAGGCGACAAGGCAATAGGTACGCCCGCCTCCTCAGCTGCATCCATCTGCCGTTTGCATATCTCGGGCTGGCCAACATTAAAAATGTGAACTAGGTCGTAGCCGCGTGCGTCCGGGCAATCTGTTTCGACTATATCGGCGTCGACGCCCAGTGCTTTTACTGCTTCGAAGTTATCGCGCGCGAGCATCGTGTCGCCACCGAAACGCGTCGACGCGTCGGGGCGTTGTACGAAAAGCACGCGAAGGCCCTTCCCTAGAGTTGTGGACGCCACGCTCATTAGAAACTGCTGGCAGTAGGATGGAGCATCTGCGTGCGATACAGTTTCGCGTAAAGACCATCACGCGCGAGCAGCTCTGCGTGATTTCCCTGCTCCACGATACGCCCTTCGGACATGACGAGTATGGTCGTTGCCTTCCTGATCGTGGAGAGCCGATGCGCGATGATGAAGGTCGTCCGGCCGACGAGGAGCCGCTCGAGCGCCTCCTGGATGAGGGCTTCGGACTGAGCGTCAAGCGACGACGTGGCTTCATCTAAAATTAGAATCCGCGGATTGCGCAGCAGCGCCCGGGCGATCGCGACGCGTTGGCGCTCTCCTCCGGACAAGCGAATGCCGCGCGTGCCGACCATCGTCTGATAGCCTCGCGGAAACTTGCTGATAAACCCGTGAGCATTTGCCAATTTCGCCGCTTCTTCGATTTCTGCCGGCGTCGCGTCTAAACGCCCGTAACGTATGTTGTGCTCGATCGTGTCCGAAAACAGCTGAGGATCCTGCGGCACAATGGCGAGTGACTCCCGCAGCGAGACGAGGGTGACGTCTTTAATGTCTTGACCATCGATGAGAACTGCACCGGAGGTTGGAGCATAAAA
>DASZFB010000241.1:0-2202 GCA_035940275.1 Candidatus Eremiobacteraceae bacterium
TAACGCTTGCGGAGGTAACCCAGCCGTTTTCGAGCGACTGCGAAATGGCGCGATCTATAGAATGCATCATACCAAAATCGTCAGCATGGATAATCAGCACCCGCGCGTTTGCGGGATACCCGAGTCGTTCTTGGAGTGGCACTGACGTTTGTTGAGCGTTCGCCCCTGATGCGGACATAGCGAACGTCGACATCAGCACCATCCAGCCCAGTCTACGAAAAAAGGCGCTCATCAGTCCCCCTTGTAAACAGTGGATTCGCGCCGGCGTCCAATTAAGACCTACTTCTGGGGAGGCACGGGCTCAGCGTAGTTTAAGCATTCGGCGGTTACAATAGGAGGCAAATGAAATCCGCCATCATCCCAGCTCGCATACTTGTCGTTGACGATGAGAAGCGAATTCGTGAAATGCTGCAGATCGGGCTCGAGCGCCAAGGCTTCGCCGTTCGCTGCTTGCCAAGCGGTCAACAGCTGCCGCATGTGATCGATGAATGGCAACCGGAAGTTGTGCTGCTCGACGTCATGCTGCCGGGTGCCGACGGCTTTACCTTGCTGCCGAAGATCCGCAGTCACACGCAAGCCCCGATCATCATGCTGACGGCCAAAGGGGACGTGGACGACAAGGTGACCGGCCTCCAGCTCGGCGCCGATGACTACCTCGCGAAGCCCTTTGCGCTGAGCGAGCTTGTTGCGCGAATCGGCGCCGCGCTTCGCCGGCCGTCGATCGCCTCGTCTGGAAAACTGCAATATGCGGATCTTATCGTCGACCCGCGGACGCGGGAAGTGTATAGGGCTGGATCCCTAGTATCGCTGACCAACCGCGAGTTCTCGCTCCTTGTCACCCTCTTGCGGGAGCCGCATCGAATTTTTACCAAAGAGCAATTGCTCGAGCTCGTCTGGGGTCAAGATTTCGAAGGTGAGATCGGCGTCGTCGAAACCTACATCTCGTACTTGCGCGCGAAGATCGACACGAACTTTCCGACGCGACTCATTCAGACCGTTCGCTTTGCGGGCTACACCCTGCGCGCCGATCGGCTAACAGCGTCAGTGACCGCTTCCGAGTAGAACTATCCTTCGTGCGACTCCACCTGCGCGATGGGGATGCGGACTAAAACCTTCGTTCCCTTGCCCGGCATGGTATCAAGCTCAATCGTTCCTCGAGTGCGATCGACGATACGCTTGACGATGGCGAGACCCAACCCCGAGCCCGGCACTGAACCGCGATCGTCGCCGCGCGTAAACCTATCGAAGGCGCGCTGCTTTAAGTCAGCCATCATGCCCGGACCGTCGTCGGTCACCGATAGCTCCACTGTGCCGTTAGTTCGGCGAACGGTGGCGTTTGTTGTGCTTCCCGGGGCGTGCTTCAGTGCATTGTCGAGCAAGTTTGCGAGCAGCTCCCTGATCTCCGATGTCGTGGCGTTGACGTACGTGCGAGGCTCGGCTGAGAGACCAATCTTGTTACCGCCAGGCAGAGCTTGAAATCCGGTGACCACTTCGTGCGCGATCGCACTGACGTCAACGAGCTCGCTGTGTTCGGGCCTCGTGGCGTCAAGCCGCGCGAGAAGTAGAAGTTTGAGGATGAGTGCGCGCATGCGTTCGCCCTCAATCGCGACGGACTCAAGAATCCGCTGCGCCAGCGCGTGCTCTTTGATGGCGCCCTCCTGCAAGACCTCGACAAAACCCATGAGCACAGTAAGCGGTGTGCGAAGCGCATGTCCGGCCTCGGCGACGAATTGTCGCATGTTTGATTCAGTTTCGGCTTGGCGCTTGATGGCGGCCGATAGTCGATCGGCAGAAGCGTTATAGGCTTCGACGATTGTCATCGTCCCCTGGGGATGGCCGACGACTTCGATCTTCGAGTAATCGCCCTCACCTAGCCGTCGTAATGCGGACTCGACGCTCGCGAGCGGCTCTAATTGCCGCGTGAAAATCCGTCGCTGGAGTGGTGCGACAACAACGATGCTGAGCACGAGCATGACGAGCATACCAATAAGGTAACCGCGCTCGATCAAGGTCGCGCTCGACTCAGTCAACCGGATCAACGCTAGCCCATGCGGAATTCGGACCCAAATTGCACTCATGTTCATTCCAAAATCGCCAAATGGCAGCGGTCCAAATCCCGGAAAAACGGTTCCGGCGAAGCCAACCATTGGTGGACCTTCCAGGTGAACCTGTCCCTTGGAAGGACGCAGCATCTCGCCTTGC
>DASZFB010000242.1:0-5935 GCA_035940275.1 Candidatus Eremiobacteraceae bacterium
CGGCCTCGACTGGCTCTTCAACCTCACGCACAATTATGGTTGGTCGATGATGTTGCTAGCGCTCGGCGTCTCCTTGCTGCTGCTGCCGTTGTCGATGCAGGCGCTCAAGTCGATGCAAGAAGCGCAGGCGTTGGCGCCCTACATCAAGCGCCTTCAGACAAAGTATAAGGGCGACAAACAAAAGCTCGGCGAAGAAACGATGAAGCTCTATCGCGAGCATGGCGTGAATCCGCTCGGCGGCTGTCTGCCGATGCTCGCGCAGTGGCCATTCCTTATCGCCGTCTACGGTGCGATCCGACAGCACAACGATGCGTTCACGAACGCGAACTGGTTGTGGATCGGTTCGTCGATCTCTCACAAATTTCCGAACTTCTTAGCGACGAGTCTGCTGCAACCCGACCACCTGTTGTTGCTCCTCTATGCCGTGTCGATGTATTTCTCGATGAAGTTGACGCCAACGGTTTCTATGGACCCGCAGCAACAACAAATGATGAAGACGCAGGCATTCATGATGCCCGCGATGTTGTACTTTTTGGGGAGTTTGTATCATTGGTCGTCCGCGTTCGTGCTGTACTGGTTCAGCTTCAACGTGTTGAGCATGGTCGAACGCGTTTACGTGATGAAGCTCCCAACGCGTATTCCCAAGCCGCCCGAAGACACACCCGCAACGCTTGCCGGCTATCCGCGGGACTGCCCTCAGTGCAAGCAACTGCTGACGGTGGTGAAGGGCAGTAAGTGTGAGAACTGCGGCACGAAGGTGCGTAAGTTGAGCCCGTCGGACAACGGGGCACGGAAAAAACCAGCGGATGCCGCGCAAGCGTCAGACGGGGCTGGGAAATCTGACAGCGGCGCGAAGGGAGCCTCATGAACGGCTATGGTGAGCGGGGGCCGGGATACGGTCCGCCGCAGCGCAGGCGCTCCTCGGGGCGGCGCGGCCACGGAAACGAAGGTGGTCGCAGGCAAGACCCGCGCGGACGCAAACAGACCTGTCCACCCGAGCTGCGTGACGCATTTATCGAGGCGCGAGATTTCTTGGCCGGTCTTATTGCGGCGCTCGGATTACCTGCACGGCTGTCGTTCGGCGGTGTCGATCCCGCGCGCGACGGGCGCCAGATAACGATCGATGTGCGCGGCCTCTCTGAGGGTGGCAATGGGTATCAGAGGCGCGATGACGATCGCGAGGACGATGGTCTCGCAATTTTGATTGGGAAGCACGGTGCCACGTTGGATGCATTGTCTGCTGTGACGAATGCTGCCATGCATCACGGAGACTCGCGCGATTTATTTTTTGCGATCGACGTCGAGGGCTATCGCCAACGTCGCATTGCGACACTGCGATCGATAGCGCAACGTTGCGCGATGAGGGTGCGCAGCGAAGGTGTGGCGCTCGAGCTTGAACCGATGCCGCCGTCGGAGCGGCGCATTATTCACGTGACCCTTGCGGCGCATCGCGACGTCGCGACCGAGAGCACGGGTATAGGCAGCCAGCGCCGCGTCGTCATCATGCCGCGCGGCAGCTCGATGCCGCCGGTCGACGAGGAAGAGGAAGAAAACTTCCAATAAGTCTGCAACGGGCGGGCGTGCAGCAATGAGCGACATGGACACGATCGCTGCAGTGGCGACACCGCCTGGTGTTTCTGCTGTTGCAATCATCCGAATCTCCGGCAACCGATCTGTTGATATCGGACGGGCGTCTTTTTCTCCGTTGCACCGCGCGGGGCAAGAGGCGTGGAGCGATCGAGTTCCGGTCGGGCGAGACCGCACAGCTCGCTTGCATCGTGGTTGGATCACGGATCCGGACAGCGGTGAAAAGATCGATGACGCACTGGCTGTGCGGTTTCACGCACCCACGTCGTACACGGGAGAGGATCTCGTTGAGTTGCACGTCCATGGAGGCGCGGGCGTCGTCGCAACATGCCTTTCGCTCGTGGTGCGTCTCGGCGCGCGACTTGCAGGGCCTGGCGAATTCACCAAGCGCGCCTTTTTGAATGGCCGGCTCGATCTTGCACAAGCCGAAGCGGTTGCAGATCTGATCGCAGCAGAGAGCGAGCGCGCGTCAAAAGCAGCCGCGCATAGGCTCGCGGGCGGTGTGGGGGCCGAGTTGCGCAAGCTGCGCAGCGAACTTCTCGACCGATTGGTAGAGATCGAAGCGCATCTGGACTACCCGGATGAAGTTCCAGAACCGGACACAGCGATGCTCGCGGCGAGCGTGCGTGGACAGCTACAAACAGTTGAGCAGCTTTTGGCGGGGTCGGGTGCCGCTCGGGTTTTGCGAGACGGCATCGACTGCGTGATCGCAGGTCCGCCGAATGCGGGAAAATCGTCCCTTCTCAATGCGTTACTGCAAGCTGAGCGGGCGATCGTCTCCGACATACCTGGCACCACGCGTGACATCGTCGAGGATCGGGTCGTCGTCGAGGGAGTCGTGCTTCGCTTGCGTGATACTGCGGGCTTACGCCGGACGACAGATACGATCGAAGCCGAAGGCGTAACGCGCGCGCAGCGAGCGATCTCAGGTGCGCAGCTCGTCATCGCGGTGATCGACGCGTCGAAAGAACTCGGTGCGGACGATGAGGCTGCGCTTGAACTTACCGCGGGAACGACGCGCATCGTCTTGGGTAATAAACTCGACATTGGTTCGCGCGGCCTCGATGCACTCCGCATGCGCGACGGGAAGGACGTCTTCGTCGCGGGCAGCGTGCACTGGCCCGATACGATTCGCGAACTTCGGGAAGCTATTGCGCGGCTCGGCTGGGGCGGAGCACTTGACGGCAGTCGCGCGTTAGTTGCTAACGCCAGACATATTGAAGCGCTGACGCGCGCGCGCGAGTCGCTCTCGCATGCAGAAAAGACGCTCGCGCAAGCATTGCCGATCGACCTGGTATCCACAGATCTTCGCGGCGCCGTCGCAGCCTACGGCGAGGTGACGGGCGATACCGTAACCGAGGAAGTCCTCGACGGAATCTTCGCCCGTTTTTGCGTGGGCAAATAGAGAGAGTCTCGGAGAGTCTGGCGGTCTTAGTCAGCGACCCTGCGCAAGAGCATGCCACGTCCGACTCGAAGCGAGCCGGACATGGATACCCAGTTTGACGTCATTGTCGTTGGTGGTGGACACGCAGGTTGTGAAGCGGCACTCGCTGCCGCGCGCATCGGTGCGCGGACGCTCTTGCTCAGCGGCAATCTCGATACGATCGGTCTGATGCCATGCAATCCCTCGATCGGCGGGCCAGCCAAGGGTCAGCTCGTCCGCGAAGTCGATGCGCTCGGCGGCGAGATGGCCCGCTGCATTGACGGGACCTTTCTGCATACGCGCTGGCTCAACGAAAGCCGCGGACCCGCAGTGCGAACTCTCCGCGCTCAGGCCGATAAGCGAGCGTATGCGCAGCGGATGAAGGCGACGCTTGAAGCGCAAAGCGGACTTGCGCTACGCCAAGGAATGGTGACGGATCTTATCGTTGAGAATGACGCGATACGTGGTGTGCGGCTCGCATCGAGTACTGAGGTGCGCAGTTGTCAGGTGGTCATCGCGACCGGCACATTTTTGGGTGGCAAGATGTTTGCCGGCGAAAAGGGCACGCCGGGTGGCCGTGCTGGCGAAAAACCATCGCTGGGTTTAGGTCTTGCTTTGCACGGACTCGGTTTTCAGATGGGCCGACTCAAGACGGGAACGCCACCGCGCGTTCACGGCGACAGCATCGATTTTTCCAAGACATACGAGCAGCTCCCAAGCCCCCTACCCCTTATGTTCTCGTACGGAAGCGAGCCAAAATTTCCCGGTCCTCAGCTGTCGTGTTTCATGACGAACACAAATGATGAAACGCATGCGATCATCCGAGCGAACCTGCACCGCTCGCCGATGTACGGCCTCAACCTGATCGAGGGGATTGGTCCTAGATACTGTCCCTCTATAGAGGACAAGGTCATAAAATTCGCCCATAACCCGTCGCACCAAATATTCTTAGAACCAGAAGGCTGGCATACGCGCGAGATCTATGTCGGCGGATTTTCGACGTCGCTGCCGGAGGAAGTGCAAGTGGCCATGGTGCGAACGCTGCCTGGTCTGGAGCGCGCGGAGATCATGCGGGCCGGCTATGCGGTCGAGTACGACTTTGTTGTTCCAACGGAGCTCTGGGCGACGCTCGAAGCGAAGAGAGTTGGCGGTCTTTTTCACGCTGGGCAGATCAATGGTACATCGGGTTACGAAGAGGCGGCGGCGCAGGGCGTCATCGCGGGCATCAACGCGGCCGCTCGGGCGCTTGGACGCGAGCAGATTTCGCTCAGTCGATCGTCCTCGTATATCGGCACTCTTATTGATGACCTCATAACCAAGGGAACGTCGGAACCCTACCGCATGCTCACCTCGAGGTCGGAGCACCGTCTGCTTCTGCGGCACGACAACGCGGACGAGCGCTTGACCCCAATTGGTCGAAAGGTAGATTTGGTCACTGACGAGGCGTTCGCTGCATTCGAGCGGCGTATGGAAATAATCAGTGCCGAGCGCGACCGTCTCGCGACGGCGCGCGTTGATATGGCGACGGCGCAACGTTTGAACGTGCAACCCGGCGTGCGGGTCGCCGAGGCTCTTCGCAGGCCGGACGTCAGATATCAGGACGTGGCCGGTCCGTTTGGGATTTCCAAAGAGCTCGGGGAGCGAGTCGAAACGGAGATAAAGTACGAGGGATATATCCGGCGCCAGGCGGTGGCAGTTGAGCGGATGGGCAAGGCCGATTCCGTGAACATCCCCGTCGATTTTCCCTACAGCAACTGCCTAGGGCTGTCGAGAGAAGGGCGTGAAAAGCTCTCTGCCAGACGGCCACAAACCCTTGGCCAGGCAGGCCGCATACCCGGCGTGACGCCTGCTGATATTGCCGTCTTATCCGTCTATCTGCACAGGGAACTAGCGGAACCAGCTGCTGCACCGGCGTGACCCACGAAGCAGCAGCTGAGCTCGAAGCGGGGCTAACCAAGCTTCGGATTCCAAGCGCGGCGGCTGCCAAACTCCTTGAGTTCGGCGAGCTGGTTCTGGCTGCAAATCTCCACACGAACTTGACAGGCGCGCGAAATCTAGCTGAGATTGTACGAGTGCATTTGCTCGACAGCCTCGCCCCTCTCAAATTCGTCACATTGTCATCCCCGATAATCGACGTGGGCAGCGGGGCGGGATTTCCGGGGATCCCGGCAGCCATTGCTTTCCCGGACGAAAGCTTTGTGCTCCTGGAACCGCGCGCGAAGCGAGCGGGCTTTCTTGAGTCCGCGGCCAGCGAACTGGCGTTGGGCAACGTCTCCATCGTCAAATCATCGGCGGGCGGACCCGGAGCATTGCCGTTCCTAGGCAAAGCCGGCTTGGTCCTTATGCGAGCGATAGCTAGGCCCGACGAGGCAATGATCCTTGGGTTGCCGCTTGTTCGGGCGGGCGGAGCGCTCTTGCTGTATGAAGGAAGATCGGGCCGCGCGACTCCCGAGCAGCGCCGAACCGCGAAGCGTTTGGGCGGTGGAGAGATCGAGGTCCGTGAGGTTGCGGTACCGGGTCTAGACGCAGCGCGTCATGCCTGGATCGTATCTAAGTTACGACAGCCCGGCAAAAACGCAGGGCACTAGGACTTGGTGCCTCCACCACTAACGGCAGAAAGCCGCGAGGCCATCTCGGCTAGCTGTTCTCTTTCGGGTCCTCTAAAGCGTTGCTTGAGAAACACCATCCCGCGCCAGACCAGATACTGCTGAGCCTTCGACCCGGTCAGGGTAAAGCGATCAAAGGGAGATACAAGACGAGCGAGTTCTGCGGCCCGGGTGATCCGAAAGTAACCAGATTCCGCCTCGCCTTGGGAGCTTCTTGAGGTCGGCTTGATCCTGTAGATGCGGCCGGCCCCGCCTAAAAAAGCCTGAAGGCCTTGCAGTATCGCCACGTCCTTTACGCCAACTTTGATTCCAAAGTAAA